>JBGSWI010000001.1:0-29659 GCA_041752515.1 Leptolyngbyaceae cyanobacterium
AACCCTGGTTGCCATGACTCTTTCACCTGCCCTCTGTGCGATTTTGCTGGCGAACCAAACTTTGCCGCAGGAGGGTACGTTCATTTCGCGCTGGGCAGAACGGCTGTATCGTCCGCTGTTAAATGTGGCACTGCGATCGCCTCAAATTATTTTGGGATTAGCTTTGGCTGCTTTAGTGGCTGCTTGCGCGATCGTGCCCTCACTGGGACGAGTGTTTCTGCCGGAATTTCAGGAAAAATCGATGGTCAACTCGATGGTGCTGTTTCCAGGAGTGTCTCTGGATATGACCAATCGGGCAGGCATCGTCCTTGCCGATTCGCTCAAGGATAAGCCGCTGTATGAATGGGTGCAGGTGCGCGCTGGACGTACTCCCGGTGATGCGGATGGAGCCGGGGTCAACATGGCGCATGTAGATGTGGAACTAAGTGACGAAGCGCTCAAAAACCGGGAAGCGAGTGTGCAACAGTTACGTGAGTCATTCCTGAAGTTGCCTGGTGTTGCGCCGAATATCGGTGGCTTTATCTCCCACCGGATGGACGAGGTGTTGTCTGGTGTCAGAAGCGCGATCGCCGTGAAAATCTTTGGACCCGATTTAGCAGAACTCCGCAAGGTTGGGGAACAGGTGCGCGATGTCATCCAACCGATCGCCGGAGTCGTAGACCTACAGCTTGAACCGCAATTGCCCATTCGTCAGGTGCAAATTCAATACGATCGTGCGGCAGCAGCAACCTACGGCTTGAGTATGGCGCAGTTGTCAGCCATTGTAGAAACCGCGCTCAACGGTCGAGTCGTGTCGCAGGTGGCAGAAAACCAGCAGTTGATTGATATTGCGGTTTCACTGCCAGAATCAGCACGTAACAGTTTAGATGCCATTCGAGCGGTTCCCATCTCTACGCCCACGGGACAAATCATTTCCCTTAGCATGGTCGCCAATGTGGCTTACGGCATGGGAGCTAATGTGGTCAATCGCGAAGATGTCTCGCGTCTAATCGTTGTTTCAACCAACGTCGCAGGGCGTGATCTCGGCAGTGTCGTGGGAGATATTCAGGCTCAAATTCAGCAAAAGGTGCAGTTGCCCAAGGGCTACTTTATTCAGTACGGCGGGCAATTTGAGGCAGAGCAAAATGCCTCGAATAACTTGCTGATTTATAGCATCCTGGCAGTGATCGCCATTGCAGTGTTAATGTTCTTCTCCGTGAAGTCCTTACCTGCGACGATCGCCATCATGATCAACTTACCGCTGGCGCTAGTGGGTGGTATTGTTTCGATCCTCTTGACGGGTGGGGTCATCTCGATCGCGTCCTTGATTGGCTTTATCACCTTGTTTGGCGTTGCGACTCGAAATGGCTTGTTACTGGTCGATAACTACAACCATAAGTTTGCTCAGGGAATGCACCTGAAAGATGTGATTACGAAAGGGTCACTCGAACGGGTGAATGCCATTTTGATGACCGCGTTGACTTCTGCTTTAGGAATGCTGCCGTTGGCGATCGCCAGTGGAGCCGGAAATGAAATTTTGCAACCACTGGCGATCGTGGTGTTAGGAGGGTTATTCACCTCAACCGCGTTGACTCTGTTGGTGATTCCTGCCATTTACGCCAAATTTGGCAAGTGGTTGATTCCGAAACAAAAAGATGACGATGCAGTAGACATGAGTTTTCCAGTGAATACGGCTCCGCAACCATCGGTTGGCTCGAAGCTGTAGTTTTTTGAAGATAAATCAGAAGCGCGATCGCTATTCCAAGAAAGGCGATCGCACCTTTGTTCTATTGCTTTTAACTTCTCTATATTGACGACTGCAAAAATTGTTGATATGCCTTTTACCAAGTCTTAGGCTGTAGAGTGAATAGTATCGGAGTCACCCACTTTTATGGGACTCAAGCTGAGCGATCAAGGCAGTAGCAGTTTCGGGTGGCTTCTTAGGCAAATGGACGCTCACACATTGGGTTCTTGCATTCATGAAAGAGAGTAGGCTCCCTGCACTTCAACGCTTAAAGCAGGATTTGAAGAACGACCTAGTGGCTGGGTTACTGGTGCTCATTCCGCTAGCAACCACTATTTGGTTAACGTTTGCGATCGCCCGATGGGTGGTTGATTTTCTCACGCGCATTCCCAGTCAGGTCAACCCGTTTGATGGGCTGAATCCCTCGCTGGTAAATGTGTTGAATCTGCTGCTAGGGTTGGCAGTTCCCTTGTCTTCCATTCTGTTGATTGGCTTGATGGCGCGCAATATTGCTGGACGTTGGCTGCTTGACATGGGAGAGCAAATGTTGCAAGCGATTCCGTTGGCAGGAGCCGTTTATAAAACGCTTAAGCAATTGCTAGAGACTCTTTTAAAGGATTCAGGCAGTCGATTTAGAGGGGTGGTGTTAGTCGAATATCCTCGTCCTGGCATTTGGGCGCTGGGGTTTGTGACGGGTGCGATTAGCGGCGAGGTTCAATCTCATTTTTCCCGGTCAATGCTAAGTATTTTTATTCCAACGACCCCAAACCCTGCCACGGGCTGGTATGCGATTGTGCCAGAAGCTGATGTGATTAATCTCTCTTTGCCGATTGAAGATGCTTTCAAGGTGATTATTTCGGGCGGAATTGTTAGCCCAGAGATGGTAGTTCCCAACTCATTGCCGCCTTCCAGCAGTCGTTCTTTAGAGTCTTTGATGGAATCAAATCGACAAGCGATCGCCCTTGAGGACGATTAAGCCGATCAAACCCCGCTGAACCTTGTTAAGATGACTGGGCTAGTATGCAAAACTGAAGCCAGTCTTTTTTTGGGATGCCATCATGCAAGCTCGTCGAATTGCGCGGGAACTAGCCCTGCTGAGTATTAGCCAGTTGCCTGCCAGTCAGGAAAATTTAGAAGCGCAACCTTTGCAAAATGTGGTAGTGGCAGCGGTGCGCACCTTAACGTCTGAGGTGCAAGATGCCCTAGAAACCGCCTCGGCAGAGTTGCAGCAGAGCAGCACCCGATTGCTAAACAGTGAAACTCGTGCGATGGATGTAACCAGCGCCCACGCTATGGTGACTGAGGCAATCACGCTGACTCAAACGGCAATTAATCGCTTAGGCGCAGCGATCGAGCTTCCAGAAATGGTGCAGCTTGCTAATCAACATGATGTTCGCGCTTATGCGCTCGAAATCATTCAAACCATCAGAGCAAATCGTCAAGAAATTGACCAATTGTTAACCGATGCGCTAGTCGATTGGCAATTAGGTCGGCTGGCAACGATTGATCGGGATCTTCTCAAGATTGCCGTTGCTGAAATCGTGTATTTGGCAGTTCCTCAACGAATTGCGATTAACGAAGCTGTGGAACTGGCAAAGCGCTATAGCAGCGAAGATGGACATCGATTTATCAATGGGGTGCTGCGTCGTGTTAGCGATCGCGTGCGGGCAGAAAGCAAATCGACACAAAATGGATAAAGCTTGATCCAGGTTTTTACGGCAACACATTTAAGGGAAGGGCAATGACGTTTGATTGGTTTCGCCGCCGTCATGATAATGAGGAACCTAAACCCGCTGTTCCGGCGGAGCCAGCCGCTCAGCCTGATTCTGAGCCTGAAACCGTTGCCACACCTGAGGATCAGTTGAAGTGGGCAAAAATTGCCTATGAAAATATTCGCAAACGTCAGCAAGAAGCCGCTCAAGCCGAGGCAGGTTCGGAGATCGCCGAAACTGCCGATGTTGCAGAGGTTAATTCCCCCGAAATAGCCCCGCCCGATAGCGATCGCCCTCAGCCCTCAGCCAATGAACCCGTTGAATCTGTAGCGATCGCTGAACCAGAACTCGTTGTCGCTGAACCAGAACTCGTTGCTGAATTTGGACCCATCACTGAATCGGTTCGGATTATCGAGTCCGAAACGGTTAGTGACACGGTAACAGAACCCGCGCCTCCCTTACCATTTTGGGCAGCCGCCGAAGTCGATCGCCAAGCCCGACTCGAAAAACTCCGGGAAACCGCGATTCCCGCTCCTGAAGCGACCCCATCCATCCCCTCTACTCCCTTACCCGACCCCGCCCCCCCACTAACCGATTTCACCCTCGACGAAGGTTTTCTATGGTCATCGGAGATTCTTGCCTCTCAAGGTCGTCGTGCCGAAGACATTTCCTTAGAAGAAATTACCTGGCTGAATAAACTGCGCCAAGGGCTAGACAAAACTCGACGGGGGTTGGTTAACCAACTGCGGGCGATCGTGGGGCAAGGTCCGCTGACTCAAGATGCCGTGATTGAAATCGAGTCGGCATTACTACAAGCCGATGTCGGCGTAGCCGCTACCAATGCCATTATTGCCGCCCTACAACAGCGCTTAAAAGCGGAAGTGCTGCCTCCCGATGCGGCGATTACCTACCTGAAGGAAATTTTGCGCGATATGCTCGATCGCCCTCTAGGTAACACCGTTAGCGCCACCTTTGCGCCCAAACCCGACACGCTCAACATCTGGCTGATGACGGGCGTAAACGGGGCTGGCAAAACCACCACCATCGGCAAACTGGCACACATCGCCCAAAAATCGGGCTACAACTGCTTGATCGGTGCCGCTGACACTTTTCGGGCGGCGGCTGTGGAGCAAGTCAAAGTGTGGGGTTCGCGCAGTGGGGTAGAGGTGATTGCCAATCCGGGCAAAAATACTGACCCGGCGGCGGTGGTCTTTGATGCCATTACCGCCGCTCAATCACGCGGCAGCGACTTGCTGTTGATCGATACGGCTGGGCGACTGCAAAACAAAAAGAATCTGATGGATGAACTTGGTAAAGTACGCCGAATTATTGACAAAAAAGCCCCCGATGCCACCGTCGAATCCTTGCTCGTGCTAGATGCCACCTTGGGGCAAAACGGCTTACGTCAAGCGGAAGTATTTTCAGAAGCGGCAAAGCTCAGCGGCGTAGTGTTAACCAAGCTAGATGGCACCGCCAAGGGCGGCATTGCCTTGGCGATCGTCCAGCAACTCGGCTTACCCATTCGCTTCATCGGCGCTGGCGAGGGCATTGAGGATTTGCGCCCGTTCTCCAGCTATGAGTTTGTGGAAGCATTGTTAAATGGGTAGGGTGCATTGAGCGAAGTCGAACGGCACCCTCAACTGCTCAACGCACCTCTCATTCACTTTGTTCTAGTTTGACGAGTCGTCTTTTGACAACGCTCCTCATGCATCTTACGTTGAAGTGCTCTGGAAGCTTTTTCTGAATTGCCAGAGCGGTCGAATGAGGTAGGAAACCGAGTGGATCTACTGTTGATCATGGTTTTGGGGTTTCTCGGCAGTTTTGGTCACTGTGTTGGGATGTGCGGTCCATTGACGATCGCATTCTCGTTATCGCAAAAAAGTTCTGCTGCTCCGACCTGGCAACAATCGCTTTACTTCCACGGACTCCTGAATCTGGGTCGAATTGTCAGCTACGCCGCGATCGGCGCTGGAATTGGAGCGTTGGGTTCCGTCTTAATTGCAGGCGGACAACTTGCCGGAATTGAAAGCGGTTTGCGGCGAGGACTGGCAATTTTCACAGGCGGGTTGCTGATTTGGATGGGGCTGGTTCAGGTTCAACCCAACCTGCTGCCTAAAATTCCGCTGCTGCAACCTTTTCAAGGAAAACTTCATCAAACCCTCAGTGCCGGGATGAGCAAGTCTCTTCACTCACACGGGTGGACTCCGCTGGGGTTAGGACTCACATGGGGACTCGTGCCCTGTGGTTTTCTATACACTGCCCAAATTAAAGCCGCAGAAACCGGCAGCTTATGGCATGGCATGGTGACGATGCTGGCATTTGGGCTGGGAACGTTGCCCTCGATGCTAGGAATCGGTGTGTCTGCGTCATTGCTAAGTGCCGATCGCCGCAGCCAACTGTTTCGCATGGGCGGATGGGTGACGATCGCGATCGGGCTACTGATCTTACTCCGAACCGGGAAAATGGAGGACTACACCAGTCATGGAGCCTTAGTGCTCTTAATGCTGGCATTGGTTGCCCGTCCGCTGAGTGGGCTTTGGGCTACACCGTTTAAGTATCGCCGGGGGCTGGGTGTAGGCGCATTTGCGCTTGCCATTGCCCATAGTCTACACATCGTTCAGCACAATCTCAACTGGAATTTAGAGGCGATCGCGTTCATGCTGCCAGAACAACAAGCTGCATTGTGGGCAGGGATCATCGCCTTGGCTTTAATGACTCCTGCCGCCGCCACCAGTTGCGATCGCGCAGTCCGTGGATTAGGACAGTACTGGCGATGGATTCATCTGCTTAACGTTCCCGCCCTAATTTTAGCGGTGGGGCATACCCTGTGGCTCGGCTCTCATTACCTTGGGGCATTGGAAATCTCTAAAAGTCAGATCACGTCAGCGCTGTTGCTGGCAGGTGTGACTCTGTTCGTTTTATTGGTTCGCCAACGTTGGATCTGGTCACTGTTATCATTGGAGCGGTTTTATGCGCCTATTCTTAAATCGAAGTAAAGTTCTGGGGTCATTGTTGACTCCGTTGCTGTTCGTTGCGCCTGGGGTGGCGCATGAAATAGAAACCTCAAAGGCGAGAGATGTGGCAGCAACGTTCCATATTGAACCCAGCCACAATCCTACCGCCGGAAAACCCTCCACGGCTTGGTTCGCGCTGACCCGTCGCGGTGGAAAAGTGATCCCATTGGCTCAGTGCAACTGTCAACTTGCCGTTTATCCGGTGCCTTACCAGGCGGGAAAGACCCCGCCCGTAATGAAACCAACGTTGAACAAGCTGGATGTTGAGCGCTATAAGGGCGTTCCGGCGGCGACCATCACGTTTCCCAAAGCGGGAATGTACGAATTAAAGCTGACTGGAACGGCAAAATCAGGAGCTAACTTTCAGCCATTCAGTTTGTCTTATAGGGTCACCGTGGGCGGCTAAGCGTCCACAGGGGCAAACAATTCAGGAACAACATCTGCTTACCCCTTAGCGCTTATGATTTGGGGAGTTGTGATGGACGTGGAACCCATGCAGACGATTGTGGAAATATTGTCCGATAAAAATGAATTGATCGAGCGATCGCTCGAAATCGTGCGTGCCAAAATTGCAGAGGCGATCGCCCAGCGAGAAATCGCCACCATCGCCCTCGCAGGCGGCAGCACCCCCAAACCCTTGTATGAAAAACTGGCAGAGCAGGATCTTCCTTGGGAACAAATCCATGTGTTTTGGGGCGACGAGCGCTACGTTCCCGCCGACCACCCCGACAGCAACCAAGGCATGGCACACCGCGCTTGGCTCGATAAAGTGTCATTACCAGCCGCTAATATTCACCCCATGCCCACGGACGCAGCCGACCCAGCCGATGCCGCCGCCCAACACGAAGCCGAATTGCAAGCCTTTTTCAACCTCTCAGCCGGAACCTTCCCAGCCTTTGACATTATTCTCTTAGGCATGGGTGATGACGGACATACCGCCTCCCTGTTTCCCCATACCGATGCCTTGCAGGTGCGCGATCGCCTGATCACCGTGGGCAACAAAGACGGGCAACCCCGCCTCACCTTTACGGCTCCCCTGATTAACCAGGCTCACGCCGTGCTCTTCCTCGTTGCCGGAGCCAGCAAACGCCCCGCCTTAGACCACATCTTCGCCCCCGAAGACGACGACACCCTCTATCCTGCCCGGCTAATTCAGCCCCAAGGCGAACTGTGGTGGCTGCTCGATGAAGCTGCCGGAACAGAGAAGGATGACTGACGTTTACGTAGCGTTTGCGTAGCGTTTGCGTAGGCAATATGACGGCTGGAGAGGGGCAAGTCATGAAACTCAACCCCTAGAACTTGTAACCTCTTTCCTGTTATGCTCAATCGCCGCGATCGCGAATATGATAGTCCTGAGAACTAGGAAATTTCTATGATTGTTTGTCCCAATTGCAATCATCCCAACCCGGATGGTGCGGTGCAGTGCGAAGCTTGCTACACGCCGCTCCCGGCTATGTCTACTTGTCCAAACTGCGGCGCGATCGTTCAGTCAGATGCGAGCTTTTGCGGTCAGTGTGGGTTTAACCTGCGGGTCGCTGAAGTCCGTTCTGCATGGATTGAACCCGAAAGCGAACCTTTGCCTCATGAAGCTCCCGTGAAGGTTGCCGAACTGAGTTTCCCCGACTCGCCCCCTCAGCAACCCCTGACCTTTGTCCCTAGCCTTCTCGTGGAGCCGGTTGAACCTCTGCCCGATCTCGCGGCTACGATTCCTCCTGCCGCAGTTGAACCCGTTGAGCCAACTGAGCCAACCGAGCCATCGACTACGGCGGGGGATAATCCTTCAGCGGTGCCTAGGGAGACAAGCACCCAACTGCAAAAACAAACCGCAAAACTGCTGCATATCCAAACCAATGCCACCGCTGAGCTACCTCAAGGTCTAACGGTGATTCATATTGGCAAGCCCAACGATCGCATTCCGCCCGATATTGACGTGTCTGGCTTTCCCAATTCCGAAGTCGTTTCACGGATTCATGCGGATATTCGCCTAGAAGGAGATAGCTATTACATCGAAGATGTGGGTAGCTCTAACGGGACTTACATCAACAATTTGCCCTTAGCGCTGGGTAATCGGCATCGACTGCGACCCGGCGATCGCATTGGGTTGGGTAAAGGCGATAAAGTGACGTTTCTCTTTCAACTTTCGTAGATTCCTCCCCAATTTGAGTTACGTTAAATGACGGAGACTGTTTTGAATCTGCTTCAAAGACTGCCGAAAATCGTCAAGTTAAACTTAGAATTTCAACCCACTGTTCGCAGTGCGTTTTCTTGCCTTTAATCAGAGTTTTTCACTCTACAGTTGCTAAAGCGCCGTAGGATAAGATCAACTTTCTGGCATCAGAAGCGCAAATTGCAGTTCAACTTTTCGGCTCTACCTGCCAGCGTGATTACCCTAACCTTGTTGCATCCCATGCAGTCCATTCCCGTTCAAAGCTGGAACTTTGAACACGAGACTGTTGTTCGGATTGGGCGCTCTACTGATAACCATGTCATCTTATACAGTGCCGTTGTCTCTCGCCATCACGTTGAAATTCGTGAGGTTGAAGCGGGCTGGGAAATTGTTAATTTAGGTGCAAATGGCACTTATCTTGAGGGGCGGCGCATCACGAAAGTTCCGGTTGAAGACGGGGTCATTATTCGATTGGCGCGATCGGGTCCTAACGTCCAAATTCATCTGGGCGTAAAAAGGATAGAGCCGGTTCGCACCCTCTTAGGCGAGGAAACAGTAGGTCAACGCGCCCGACAAACTTCCAATGCGGCTGCCAATGTTCAAGCGCCCATACCTAGCTCCGATCTCACTTTAAACACCAGTCAACCTAAAACTGCCACTAGCAGTTCTACCCCTCAGCCTGCTGAGCAGCGCGGTGACACTAACCCTATCCAAACGATGGTGGATGTGGATGAGCCAAGCCACGCGCGATCGGGTGCTTTACCGAATTCTGGCGATCAATTAATTCTTTCAGAGTGCTGCCAGCGCTATGTGGGAACGGACCGCCTGTTCTGCCTCGATTGTGGAAAGCCTCTTAAGACTTTAGGCATAGTTGGCGCATATCATTTAGTGAAGGTGTTAGAGCACGATCGCCTAGGGCTGACCCAGTTAGTCTGGCAGGATAGACAAACGCGGGTGGTTCGAACATTAAATCCTGAATGGGCTAGCTATGCTGAAGCCTTGGAGGTGTTTAAGCAAGAAGCTGAGCAACTTCTTAAGCTTAACCATCCGATGCTGCCTCGCTTTATTGATATGTTTTTTGTGAGGGAACAACCTTATCTGCTAATGCACCCGCTGTACGGTCAATCGTTGCGGCAAGTGGTTGATACAACGGGCGCTGTTTCTTTACAGCAGGCGATCGCCTGGATTCTTCAGGTCTGTCATGCTTTAGAATACTTGCACCATCAAACTCCCCCAATAATCCATCAAGATATTCGCCCTGAAAATTTACTCCGACGGGCTTCTGCAAACTCTGAAATTGCCCTCGTGGGTCTTTATCCCTGTAGAAGCCTAAAAATGGCAATTCAGCCAGATTTTGCCGGATACTCTGCCCCAGAACAACAGCAAGGACAAGCGTTTGCTACGTCCGATTTATATGCGATCGCCCCAACCCTAGTTTTTTTGCTCACCGGAACCCCTCCCAATACCTTCTATACTCAGCGCGAACAGGGCTATCGGTTTTATCCAGAGTATGTGCCAGGTATCGACGCTAATCTAATTCCAATCTTGCGGAAACTGACCAATCCCGCACCGGATGAACGCTATACTTCCGCCAGAGATTTAGTTGAAGCTTTGCAGGAACTGGTGCCTATTGGGGTTTGAGGGCAAATAATTATTTTTAGGAAAATTTATTCGCCTAGAGAAAGTGCCCAGTCCGTTAGTAATTTGGGCAGTCTGATAGAATTACTTCTCTTGGGCAATTTTATATTCAGGACATCTTGCCTGTGTCACGTCAATCCTGTCAACCACTGATCCCATTGCTATGTGAGGGGCGCAGTGAGGCTCTGAATTTGGAGTCTAAGCTACAAGATTTGCCTTTGCATCGACTTGAAATTGAGTTAGGCTGCTTGGGATCGCAACTCGCACAGATTTTTGAGCATCATCCGTTTCTGCCCGGTGCCATCTTGGTGAATCAAGGCAACTATGTAGGAATGTTGTCTCGGCGGCGGCTATTAGAATATTTGCTCCGTCCTCATGGACTTGATATTTTTTTGGCAGAGCCACTGCAAGTGCTGTATTGCTATGCCCGATGTGATCTCTTGCTGTTGTCAGCAACTACGCCGATTTTAGTGGCGGCTCAGCAGGCTTTGCGGCGATCGCCCGATCTATTGGCTGAACCCGTCATTGTTCAAGATGCTCAAACGTACTATCTATTAGATATTCACGAACTGAATATTGCCCACTGGCAAATTCGCGGCATCGAAACCCAAGTGCGCTATGAACGCATCCAAGCGCAAATGATTCAGAATAATAAAATGGCAAGTTTAGGGCGATTGGTCGATGGAGTTGCCCATGAAATTCTTGATCCAGTCAGCTTTATTTGGGGAAATCTCAGCCATATTGCTAGCTATGGCAATGATTTACTCACTTTGCTAGATGCTTACGAACAACATTTTCCCGTTCCCGTAGCAGAGATTGAGCGGCTCAAAACAGATTTGGATGTTGATTACTCACGCCAAGACTTGCCAAGAGCGATCGCCAGCGTCAAAACAGGCGCAGAACGACTGTCTAAACTGGCATCCAGCCTCCAAAATTTCTGTCATATTGATGAGGTCTATCCCAAACCTGTCGATTTGCACGAGGCGATAGATGGGATCTTGCTGCTGCTCAAAAGCCGCATCACCAGCGAGATTCAAGTGATTCGTCAATATGGGCAATTGCCGCCCGTGTTGTGTTTTCCTGGGCACTTGCAGCAAGTTTTCATGAATATTTTAAGCCGCTGCTTAGATAGCTTGCTAAACCAAGCCGTTAGCCAAGAAGTGGATCAAGAGTTTCGATCGCGCCATGCTTCCCCCAATCTTGCCGCTTCTGCCCAACCTACTATTCAAATCAGCACTCAAGTTTGTTCTTTGGCGATGGGCGATCGCGCTTCGGCTCGGTGGGTGCTAATTTGCATCAGCGATAATGGAACAGGGTTATCCGCTGAAGCGCAGCAAGAAATTTTAGAATCATTTTCCATCAAAAAGCGGACAGAAAAAGAAACCAGCCTTGCCGTCAGCTATCAAATTGTTACTGCTAAGCATGGCGGCAAACTGTGGGTGCGATCGCGGGGAGCAACCTTGGGCGACTCCTGCACCAAAAACTCAGATATCTCCCACCTAGATTACGCTCCCTCAGATCCTTCCACCCATTTAATCGGCACCGAATTCGAGATTTTACTGCCTCTTTCGTAGATAAAGTGCGAGTGGGAAAAAAACTCAAAATATCTCCTAGGTCGCCGCTGAGTGCAATGCACACGCTGCGCGAACGCGAACAAAACTCAAAATATCTCCTGCGGAGACGCTTCGCGAACAAAACTCAAAACTCAAAACTCAAAACTCAAAACTCAAAACTCAAAACTCAAAACTCAAAACTCAAAACTCATAAAATCCGCCTGTCCCCTACTCCCCGCGCCCTATTCCCTTAAAATACCAAAGTTATCCATTTTCAGGTAATTAACTATGGCAGACCCAATCCCAGTGTTAGTGAACGGTGCAGCGGGCAAAATGGGTCGTGAAGTGGTGAAAGCGATCGCTCAAGCAGAAGATATGACCCTCATGGGAGCGGTTGATCGCAGCCTTGAATATTTGGGTCAGGATGCGGGAGAACTGGCAGGCTGTGGCACCTTAGAAGTCCCTATTACCAGCGATTTTCAGCCGATGCTAGCATTTGTTTCTCAAGAGAAGCAGCCAGCGGTGATGGTTGATTTTACCCATCCCGACTCGGTCTATGAAAATATTCGGATTGCGATCGCCTATGGAGTACGCCCCGTAGTCGGCACCACAGGGCTTAGCGTCGCCCAAATTGCTAACCTAACTGAATTTGCAGACAAAGCCAGTATGGGCTGTCTGCTGATTCCTAATTTCTCCATTGGGATGGTCTTGTTGCAACAGGCGGCGATCCAAGCCTCTCAACATTTCGACCATGTGGAGATTATTGAGCTACACCACAATCAAAAAGCAGATGCTCCCAGCGGGACGGCGCTACAAACGGCTGAACTGTTAGGAGAATTAGGCAAGTCTTTCAATCTCGCCAGTGTGGAAGAAACCGAAAAACTGGCAGGGGCACGCGGCAGTCTCACAGAAGCAGGTATTCGGATTCACAGCATTCGTCTACCTGGATTGATCGCGCACCAAGAAGTCATTTTTGGGGCACCCGGTCAACTGTATACGGTGCGGCATGATACGAGCGATCGCGCTTGCTATATGCCGGGAGTTTTGCTGGCGATTCGCAAAGTAATGCAGTTGAAATCCTTGGTTTATGGCTTAGAAAAAATCCTGTGAAGTTTTTATTAGACTGCATTGCTGAGCCGCCAACTTCTAGGTTGTGATTTTGATCAATCGGTTTGCTTGAGTCGATCACCGCGATCGCCTGATCAAAAAACGCATAATCAGCAGCGATCAGCAAAAAAATCTTTGTGAAGTCGTATTTCCAATTCTAGGCACTGAAAGAAAATCGCCTGACCCTTAAAAGCCCCCAGGGTCAGGCTGTCTACCTGTAAGGACGCTTTCCTGATTGAAAAAACTAAGCCAACATAGTTGCCCCCTAGTTGTTTAGCTCTTCCGAATCACGTTCCTCAGATGTGTTTTAATTTTGCAGCATATTTGTCTCAAATTCATCCGCATAGTCCCTATGTTTTACTTAAATTGGCTCTGAAGCACGATAGGGTTTGTGCGTAGATTTATTGAGAGGGTTCTATGCCCATTGATAGTCTTCAACATTGCGAGATACTTTAGGGATATTTTACTAATCGCCCCGCACTCTGATCTCCTCTAGGCAAGCCGACAAGTGTTAGGCTCGTAGCAGTTATTCGAGTAGTTTGACCTGTCTTATGTTAGTTCCACTAACCCGCAAAACTTTTGAAAGCCTAATTCCCCCGATCGCAACAGGCGGGCAATATGCCTATTTTTGGGGTAAGCCGCGCGATGCGTTGCGACGATTGCTGATTTCAGTGGTTGGCATTTTTGCGATCGTGCTAATTCGGTCACTATTCCTGGATGTCATCCCCGATGGCATTTTGTTATTTGTGGGTTTAAGCGTTGGGCTGTATTGGATTTGGGGTCCAATTGGGTGGGCAAGCCTCCGCAATTGGGAATACCGCCGATATGGCTATGCGGGCTTTTGGCAGGGTAGAGTAACAGACCTATTTTTAACGGAAGAACTGATTGGGACGGAAGAAAACGTTAATAATCGCGGTGAGTTAGTGGTGGTGGAGAATCGAGAGCGCTGCTTGAATTTAGAAGTGGGCGATGAAACCGGCTTCACGGCTCAATTGCGGGTTCCACTAAAGCGCTATCATCGCGCGATCGACCTTGGTGATGTGGCGGAGATGCTGGTGCTGTCAAACCGAGGAGACTTGGGACGCATCGCTCAAACCTCAGACATTTATATTCCGGATCACAATCTTTGGGTGAGTGATTACCCTTACTTACAGCAGGATGCCTTTATTGATGTGAGTCGGCGGCTCAGTACTCAATATCCTGATGCCGCAACCCCATTGGAGGCTCCGCCTCAGCGCCGTAAAAGAACTCCAAAAGGCGATACTTCTAAGAGCACGGCATCGACACGTAGGCAATCTAACTATGAAGCAGATGCCCGCAGACGCAGCACCCAAGATGTAGATTCTGATTACCAGCCAGCCGCATCGCCTCGGAAACGGCGATCGCGTCGTCTTGCCAATGACGACTAATGGGATGGATTCGCTAAATGCCTACTTGCTCCTGCCCATAAGCTTGCCATGCTAAATCAACTAAGCCATTCACAATAGCCGCCGCTACGACTGAGCTACCTTTTCGTCCGGCGATGGTGATGTAGGGAACTAGCGAGTCTGCTAGCCGCTCTTTTGCCACGTCTGCCCCTACGAAACCGGCAGGAGTGCCGATCACCAGTGCAGGTCGAATATCTTCGGTTTCAATCAGGTCTGAGATCGCGCTTAGCGCGGTCTGCGATTGCCCAATCACATATATTCCTTCGGGATAACGCCGCGCCAAGGTTTCAATGCCCCAAGCTGTGCGCGTTTTCTCCTTTTGAGGACGAGTCAAGGCATCCATGCTGCAATAAACGGGATTGGCGAAGGTGTGCTGAATCGTGGTTGCGATCGCCACCTGCACCATTGGCACATCCACCACAATCGTAGTTCGAGCCGCCAGCGCCGCTGCCCCAGACTGGAGGGCAGCATCTGAAAACCGAATCAGCGATTGATAATCAAAATCTGCCGTGGCGTAAATCACCCGGCGAACAATCTCATATTCCGCTGGTGAAAAAGTGTGATCTCCAATTTCGCGATCAATCAGTGCTAAACTTTGCGCGTCCGTCACGTGCCATTCCATATCCTTGCCTTCAGAACCGGTCATTGACAAAAAGCCAAAGAGACTAAAGACAGGATAGGCGATTATGTTTCAGATGGCGAAGAACGATTCAACATTGGGGCTAAAAATGCTACTAGCGCCCCAATCAAAAAGCCTGCCACATTACGAAATAGGGGCAACCAATCGGATGTGCGGGTCACTACGGGACCAATACCAAAAGCAATAAACAGAATGCCCCACAGGGGCGAAAAAATTAGCGCCCACTGCCAAGAAAAAATTTGCCCTTCCTTCCGAGGATGTGCCGCAAACCCGCAGATAACTCCCCCCAAAATGGAGGTAATTAAGGTTAAAATCCACTGCTCCCTTGGTAAGCCAGGAACGACTTGACAGCCACCTTGCACAATGCAGGTTTTGATGGAATTGATCGCGCCCAAAATGGCTTGGTCTTCACCATTTTCACGCACGTAGAATTGATTGCCAAAGCGGGTTTGCAGTTCAATCCAAAATACGCGCGGCATCAGCGGATAAAAATCATCGCCTACGCTGAAGTTCAAAATATTACCGCCTCTAGGGTCGGCAACCAATAGAACGCTGTGGTCATCCAGCCCCCAATACTCTTTCACTGCTGTTCCAGGAGTGCGATCGAACTGGGTCAAAACTTTTAGCTTCCAGCCCGTTGTTTCTTGAAATTGCTCTAAATCTTTCGCCAAGGTTGCTTCTTGGTCGCTATTCAGAAACTTGGCTAAATCGATTACAGCAGTATCGGTTTTTGGCAACAAATCAGGATTATTAAATGCGTAAGCATCAGAACTGGCGAACAGCCCAATCGGGTTAAGCCATACCGAAAAGGCGAGTAAGCAACCGAATAAATTAACCAGCCATTTCTGAGAGAAGCGATGACGAAATTGCATCCCTGAGATTAGTTCAGGTTGAGCCATGGGTAACGCTGGGATGAGCAGTGATGAAAGCATCCAAAAAAGTTCAACGAAGAAAATTGCTTAACACTTGTTAATCATATTCTAATACTAAGGATGTCAGGCGATCGCCGTCAATGTTAGTTATCCTGAAAACAGGATGCTTCGCAAAACTTTGCATCTTGTTTACGGTTTCCTAGGCTGATCTGGCACGGAATTTATGAAATGTACTATTAACCGTCGCGCCCAGTTTTCTGCTAGCCATCGCTATTGGCTGCCAGAATTCAGCGAGGCAGAAAATCTGCTCCGCTTTGGTGCCTGCGCCCGTTTTCCTGGGCATGGTCACAACTATGTTTTGTTGGTCTCGATGCTGGGCGACTTAGATGAATATGGCATGGTGCTCAATCTCTCCGATGTAAAACAGACCATCAAGCGTGAGATCACCAGCCAACTTGATTTTTCCTACTTGAATGATGTTTGGGAAGAGTTTGGGCAAACGCTGCCGACGACTGAAAATATGGCGCGGGTGATTTGGCAACGGCTTGCGCCCCATCTTCCGCTGGTTCGCATTCAGCTATTTGAACATCCCGAACTTTGGGCAGATTATTATGGAGACGATATGGAAGCCTATCTAACTGTTAGTACTCATTTCAGCGCTGCTCATCGGCTTGCTCGACCGGATTTGACTTTTGAAGAGAACAGCGAAATTTATGGCAAGTGTGCCCGCCCCAATGGACATGGACACAATTACCATCTAGAAGTAACGATTCAAGGAACCATCGATCCGCGTACGGGGATGATTGCCGATCTAGTTGATTTTCAAGCGGCGATCGACACTCATGTGGTAGAACCCTTTGACCACACTTTCTTGAACAAAGATATTACCTACTTTGCAAACGTGGTGCCCACTGCTGAAAATATCGCCCTCCATATCCGCGACTTGCTGCAAGCACCCATTCAGCAAATTGGCGCTCAATTGTATAAGGTAAAGCTGATTGAAAGCCCTAACAATTCTTGCGAAGTCTATTGTGCAGAACCACAAGAATCGCGGCGATCGCTTCACAATCCAGCCTCCGCGTTAGTTCAGGTTTAACTACTATCAAAAATGTTCTTTGAGAGGCGCTGAATTCAGCGTCTTTTTTAGTTTAAATTCTCTTAGTAGATCTTGAATTTAGTTATAGGTATTGCTTGATTGCACAGTCTGCCTTAGACTTATCACCTTAATAGCGCCTGAAAAGCTGACTTCAGGAAGATAGTTTTTTCTTTTTATCTAGATTTTCATCGAGAAGCGTGTGAACCTACGTCACCTGATTCCGTTTTTTGATACGACTGCCCAAGATTGGTCTGTAGAAGCGCGATCGCTTCGCTGGCTAACTTTCCTCTGGCTATTTATTGGATTAGCCATGGTGTTTTCTGCTGCCTATGCCGTTGCAGATGCCGAGCAGGGAGATGGGCTGTATTACTTTAAACTCCAAATTGTTTGGGTTCTCATTGGCTTAGTTGGCTTTAATCTCTTGGTTCATACCCCGATTCGCTTCATTCTTGGGGTTGCTGATTGGGGATTGCTGATAGTCTTGGGGCTAATCTTGGTGACACTGCTTCCGGGGGTTGGCATTGTCGTCAATGGCTCATCTCGTTGGTTATTCATTGGTCCGTTTCCCTTGCAACCGTCAGAGTTGATTAAGCCTTTTCTAGTCCTACAAAGTGCGCGAATCTTTTCTCAGTGGGATCGGTTGCGCTGGTCTGTTCGCATCACTTGGCTAGGAATTTTCTTGGTGGTCGTGGCGGGTGTGTTGCTACAGCCCAATTTAAGTACAGCGGCGCTGTGTGGCATGATGCTATGGCTAATTGCTTTAGGTGCAGGTTTACCCTACGTTCAATTGGGAGGAACGGCGCTAGCGGGCTTGCTAATTGCGGCATTGAGTGTAAGTTTTCGTTCTTATCAGTTGCAGCGAATTCTTTCCTTTTTAAATCCTTGGGCTGATCCTCATGGGAATGGCTATCAGTTAATTCAGAGTATTTTAGCAGTCGCTTCGGGTGGTGTTTGGGGCACTGGATTTGGTCTGTCTCAGCAAAAATTGTTTTATCTACCCATCCAATATACGGACTTTATTTTTGCAGTTTTTGCTGAAGAGTTTGGCTTTTTGGGCTGCGTAATGCTGATGTTGATGCTGGCAGCGTATGCCACGCTGGCGTTGAGGGTGGCGCTGAGGGCAAGTAAGCCAGTCCATCGTTTGGTGGCGATCGGAGTGATGGTGCTGTTAATTGGGCAGTCCTTACTAAATATTGGAGTGGCAACGGGGGTGTTGCCGACGACGGGGTTGCCATTCCCTCTACTCAGCTATGGCGGTAGTTCGATGATCTCTAGTTTGATTGCAGCGGGGCTGCTGATTCGAGTCGCACGGGAAGGCAGTGAGGCAAAAGTGGTGCGCTTGGATGATCACCGTCACCCTCGTCAGCCTGTTTCTTTGAAGCCGCGATCGCTGCGCGTTTCTAAGATTCCTCGTCGTGCGACTTAACGCCTATCGTTACGGAGCGTTAAGCCGATTAAGATAGAGAGGTATTCAATAGGCGCTGACATCAAGCGCGATCGCAACAGAAAGAATGTTTGAAGTCTTCCAAACTCAACTTTATCAACTGGCTCAGTTTGCCAACACGCTTGTATCAACTCAACTGGCTCATCTCACGCCGGTGAGTGTAGGAATTATTTTTTTAGCCGGCTTATTAACTAGCCTCACACCCTGTATGTTGTCCATGCTGCCGATTACGATTGGCTACATTGGCGGCTACGAAGCTAAAACTCGCCTGCAAGCAGCCGTGCAATCGACCTGGTTTGCCTTGGGGCTGGCAACGACCTTAGCAGGATTGGGCGTTTTAGCTGCCGTAGTCGGTAAAATCTATGGGCAAATTGGCTTGGGCTTGCCCATTGTGGTGAGCGCGATCGCGATTCTGATGGGCTTAAATCTGCTGGAAGCGTTGCCTTTTAGGTTGCCATCTTGGGGCGGCATGGATTGGTTCTCGCAAGAATTGCCAGCCAGTGCAAAATCTTACCTGGTTGGGGTCACTTTTGGATTGGTTGCCTCTCCTTGCAGCACGCCAGTTCTAGCGACTTTGCTTGCCTGGATTTCCACTACAAAAGATCCGGTGCTAGGGAGTTTGCTGCTGTTAGCTTACACAGCCGGTTACGTGACTCCGCTGATTTTGGCAGGCACGTTTACTGCGTCAATTAAAAAGCTGTTGGAACTACGCCGCTGGTCAGGCTGGATCACGCCAGCCAGCGGTCTTTTGCTGGTTATTTTTGGAGTTTTCTCGCTGCTATTTAGAGCAACCAGTTTCTAGGTTTTGGATTGATGCTTCATTAGAAATGGGGCAATTGTTTAAAGGCAATAGGGCAATGACTGCAAAAGATACCTTTTTAGCAAAATTTTCTACGATTAGTGCCGCTCCTCGAACTTTTTTCAGGCGTGAGCTAGTACCGTTTTTGGCAGATCTCAGGTTGGCGATCGCCCTACTCTTGCTCATTGCCCTATTCAGCATCTCCGGCACGGTTCTAGAACAGGGGCAACCGATCGCGTTTTACCAGGCAAACTATCCTGAACAGCCTGCCCTATTTGGGTTTCTCACCTGGAAGGTGCTGCTGACGCTAGGACTCGACCATGTGTATCGCACCTGGTGGTTTCTCGGATTGTTGGTTCTGTTTGGGTCTAGCTTGACTGCTTGCACCTTTAAACGGCAAATTCCCTCCCTACGCTGGTTTTCTCGCACCTGGAATTTCTACACACAGCCACGCCAGTTTGAGAAATTTGCCCTGAGCGCCACGATAGATCAGCGATCGCTGGATGACTTAGCACCCCTTTTAGCAAACCGCCGCTATCGTATCTTTCGTCAAGGAGATTCACTCTATGCTCACAAAGGGCTGATTGGGCGAGTTGGTCCTATTGTCGTTCATGTTGGAATTTTAGTGATTTTGCTAGGGGGGGTTCTAGGTGCTCTAACTGGATTTATTGCCCAAGAAATGATCCCTAGTGGCAACACGTTTCAAGTTCAAAATATTACGGATGCGGGACCGTGGGCAACGCCTCAAATTCCCAAAGATTGGTCAGTTAAAGTGAATCGATTCTGGATCGACTACACGCCCGAAGGCAGCATTGATCAGTTCTACTCCGATATGTCTGTGTTGGATAGCACCGGTGAAGAAGTAAAGCGGAAGACCATCCATGTGAATGAACCGCTGACTTACAAAGGAGTGACGCTGTATCAAGCATCTTGGTCGATCGCAGCCGTGCGAGTGCGACTCAACAACAGTCCTATTTTTCAACTGCCCATGGCGCAATTGGATACGGGGGGCAAGGGGCAACTTTGGGGGACTTGGATTCCCACAAAGCCAGACTTGAGTGAGGGCGTTTCGCTGATTGCCAAGGATCTTCAAGGCACTTTAATTATCTATGGCAACGATGGCAAGCTAATTTCTACGGCGCGATCGGGCATGGGCACTGAAGTGAATGGAGTCACTTTAAAGATCCTGGAACTGGTCGGCAGCACGGGGCTGCAAATTAAAGCCGATCCTGGAATTCCTTTGGTTTATGCGGGGTTTGCTTTGTTGATGGCGGGCGTAATGATGAGCTATGTCTCCCATTCTCAAATTTGGGCATTGCAAGCCGACGGAGAATGCTATGTGGGCGGCACCACTAATCGCGCCCAAGTCACGTTTGAACGAGAAGTGATTGGGATTTTGGATCAATTAGAGCAGACCGATGAACCCGCTTTGAGCTTAGTATCTTGATTGTTGCAGCGAACAAATGATGATTCAAAGTATTTATACAGACGGCGCGTGTAGTGGCAATCCGGGACCAGGCGGCTGGGGTGTGGTGGTTTATTTCAACGATGGCTCTCGCCACGAACTAGGTGGGGCAGATCGGCAAACCACCAACAACCGCATGGAACTGCAAGCCGCGATCGCGGCACTCAATTTTCTCACCGAACACTCCACCGATGCGATCGAACTGTATACCGATAGTGAGTATGTCAGAAAAGGAATTACTGAGTGGATCACAGGTTGGAAAAAAAAGGGCTGGAAAACCTCCACGGGTAAAGAGGTGGTCAATAAAGACCTGTGGCAAGAATTAGATCTCTTAAATTCCAAACAGGTGCAGTGGCGGTATGTGCGCGCCCACGCGGGTAATGAAGGAAACGAGCGATGCGACGCGATCGCCCGCGCCTTTAGTCTGGGTAAACATCCTCAGCTTGTTCAACTTCAAACGAGTCAAACGAAAACTCCGAATAAAACCGAATCTCTGACCCTAAACACTCCTCTCCAATCCGCTCCAACTACGCCCTCTACCTTGAAGCTAGAGACACAACCCAATCCCTTACTTACTCCTGTTGAAACGTTTGAACCGATGACAGATCCGCACTCCTCTCTAACGCCCGATACGGGGGATAGCCCCCCTCGTGAGGATAAAATCGCCCCACTGCGCGATACGATTGAATCGCTTCACATGGCGGATGAAATTGCCGAAAAAAGGTATTTAATCACCAGTTCAGAACTTGCTGACTTAATGGATGTTAACGCCAGTGCTGTCACGAGTCGGGGAGATAATTGGGTCTGGCGGAACTGGGCAGTCTCTCGGGTGCGGCGCGAAGGGAATCAGATCCTTTGGCAGCTAGAACGTGTGAATTGACTCAGAACCTATGAAGCTATGTCCCATTTTTAAAGTTTCGCGGTCCTTGATAGCCCGATTGCGTCGCCAAATCAGTCAATGACTGAGTGCCTGTCAAATATTGACCCTTCACTTCCCAAGTAGGAAACCCAAAGCTTTGTCCAGTTTGCTTCTCAATTTTGGGTGCAATTTCCTGGCAAAGCTCTGTTTTGGGATTCACCCCGTCGGGCGCACATTCAACATAGGGATAAATTGCGGCGGCTTCTTTGCCAAACAGTTCCTTTTGATCATGGCAGTGAGGGCACCAATACGCTCCATACATTTTTGCGCCAATTTGTTTCAAATGCTTTGCCAATTCCATCTCAGCCGGAGAGGAAGTATTGACGATCGCAGGTCCCGCATTTCCTGATGCCGTCACTTGGGTCGTTGCAGCCGTGTTGCTGATGGGCGCATAAATAACTAGGGTGCCAATCAAGGTGACCATTAGGGTGATGATCCCCAACAGGATCAACTGACCAATATCCTCCCAATCACGCCCAATTAGGGTAAGCACAAACATACTGAGGGCAAATAAGGCAGAGGCGATGCAGTAATAGCAAATTCCACCGGCACCATATTTTGAAACAAACTGCGACATCATGATATACATCAGGTAGCCGCTAAAGACGGTCATGGCGGTTGCGCCAATGAACAGCAGTTTCCAGGTTAAGTCTTCTAACTTAGTTCGCTGTTTACGGTTTTGTTCAATATTGATTGCCAATGGAGCTAGCGCCAGAACTGCCATTCCTATGTAAGCCGCTAACCCAAACAGGGAGAGGGGAAGCCCAAACACCGTGGCGTAGGGGCTGTCGAGAACTCGTTCGCAGCCGCTTGTAGGGCAGGCGGCAACAGTTTTTGAGAGTTTGGTGATGGTAATGTATGCCGTATTGATCGCGCCGAAGATTGCGATCGCTCCAATCATTTGGCGTGACCAGCGATGAATCCATGGAACATTACGACGACGACCCACAAGACTAGACATAGCTCAACCCCGTACTATAAATCAGAATCCTGATATAGGAATCTCGTCTTTATTTTGCCTCATTCTGCCTCAAACTGTGTTTAAGGAATAATTTCCTTTTAGCTTTGCGCCCATGTTCCCGACCGCCGACTCCTCAAACTGGGCATCTAATACCTGCCTCCTAATACCTACCTAAAACTTAGTAGAGCCTTTGTAGCCTGACGATTTTGCTAATTCTTCTAAGGATTGCACCCCGACGTATTGTTTCCCGTTAATTTCCCAGGTTGGATATCCAGTGACCTTGGCGATTTTACACAGATTTGGCTTGGCATTTTCACCACGGGGATCGCATTCAACATAATTGATAGATTTGATGGCATTGCCAAACATTTCTTTTTGCTGCGTGCAGTGAGGGCACCAATAAGCACCGTACATTTTGGCGTTAATCTTCTTCAAGTGCAGGGCTAAATTGGTTAAGGCGCTGTTGCCATTGGCAAGGGTGATGGGAACTTCAACAGGCGTAGGTTTGGCGCTGGCAGTTAATGGAAAAATAGTTGCCACTCCGGCGCTCATTGAAAGCCCTAATAGTGCGATCGCATAAATTTGACGAACCATGTAACATTTCCTTAAACAACGCAAATCAAGAGTGCAGACGAACAGAAGCAAGCGATTGAGGTTCAGACTCAACCGGCACACCCCGGCGCACCGCTTCCACGAACCGACTCACCCGGATCGGATCAATCGGCTGGTCGCGACGACCGTGGCGCTTTAATGAGCTACAGGTAATCACGCCATCAGCCGCCTGCATTAGCGTCGCCACATTCTCCCGGTTTGCTCCACTCCCGATAAATATAGGAGTATTATTTGCCGCTGCTTTTGCAAGTTCTAAGTCTTCTAAACTGGGAGGACTACCTGTTGCCCAGCCCGATAAAATAATCGCGTCTGCCAGTCCGCGTTCAATCGTATCCTGCACAGCAACCGTCAGGTTAGGAGAACTCAGGGGACGGGCGTGCTTCACTAGCACATCCGCAAAGATTTTGACATCGCTACCCAACTCGCGCCGATAGCGCAATAACTCGTAGGCACAGCCTTCAATTAATCCTTGATCGGTTGCCATCACTCCCGTCAATACGTTGACACGAATAAATTGAGCGTGGGTGCAAGTCGCGATCGCCAACGCACTCTTCGCGTCATTGCGTAAAACATTGATCCCAATCGGCAGGGTTACCATGTGCATTAACCGCTGCACAATCAGGCTCATGGCACTGATCACGGCTGGATCAACTTGACCACTGGTAAAGGGAGCGTCGAAAAAGTTTTCTACAATAATGCCATCCACTCCACCCGACGCTAGAGCTACTGCCTCTTGCTCTGCACGATTCAACACAGTTTTAAGACTGCCACCCCATTTAGGCGAGGTTGGCAACGGCAACAGATGGACAACGCCAATCACCGGACTTGGAGTTTTGAAAGTTTGGATTAAGTCCACGTGGTTATAAATCGGACTCATCTGAATTTGAAAAAGGTCAATTGCAGCAAATTATAAACAAGAAGTGGCAGATGAGTAACGCCCGCGTAATACAGGCTTCACTTAGGTGCGGTTTTCGTTCTTAATTGTTACTGCTCTATCCAAATAATAGCGTTTCACTGGATCGATCCTTGCAAGAAATCATACTTCTCTTCACAGATGCCTTACAGACGCGTTGAAATTTTCGCCATTTGTTCTAAACAGAAAATCTATCTTGTAAACTATCGTAATATTGTCACTTTCAAGTTAGTATGTAGATCAAATGTTATCTGAGCGATTGCACTCAGAAACTGAATAGCGAAGGCTATTGGGTTTAATGCGAGGGGAAAGTCCGTCGCGACGCGATCGCCAAAGTCCGACGACTGACCACTCTCCCATAGGATTATTACTAGCTTCATGGGCATTAAGCCAACCATTGCTGTCTCACATTTAGGCTGTGAGAAAAATCGAATTGACACTGAGCATATGCTGGGTCTTCTCGTTCAATCTGGTTATCCAGTAGACGCAAACGAGGAGTTAGCAGACTACGTTATTGTCAACACCTGTAGTTTCATTCAATCGGCTCGCGAAGAATCCGTTCGCACCTTGGTCGAACTGGCTGAATCAAAGAAAAAAATTGTGATTACGGGCTGCATGGCGCAGCACTTTAAAGAAGAATTGCTGGGCGAATTGCCCGAAGCGGTTGCCTTGGTGGGTACAGGCGACTACCACAAAATTGTTGATGTGATTCAGCGTGCTGAAGCTGGAGAGCGGGTTACAGAGATTTCATCGCAGCCTACCTATATTGCCGATGAAAACACTCCTCGCTACCGCACGACCACTGAGGGAGTCGCCTATCTTCGGGTGGCTGAAGGCTGTGATTATCGCTGTGCTTTTTGCATTATTCCTCACTTGCGCGGAAATCAGCGATCGCGTACTATCGAGTCTATTGTGTCTGAGGCTGAGCAATTAGCATCGGAAGGGGTACAAGAACTAATCTTGATATCCCAGATTACAACGAACTATGGTCTTGACATTTATGGCAAGCCTAAACTAGCGGGGCTTTTACGCGCACTAGGTAATGTAGAGGTTCCTTGGATTCGGATTCACTATGCTTACCCCACTGGGTTAACCCCCGAAGTAATTGCCGCGATTCAAGAGACCCCCAATGTCTTGCCCTACATGGATTTGCCGCTGCAACACTCTCACCCGGATGTGCTGCGATCGATGAATCGCCCTTGGCAAGGGCAAGTGAATGATACGATCATTAATCGGATTAAAGACTCCATTCCTAACGCTGTTTTGCGAACTACTTTCATAGTGGGTTTTCCGGGCGAAACGGACGAACACTTCGAGCATTTACTACAATTTGTTGAAAGACATGAATTTGATCATGTAGGCGTGTTTACGTTTTCCCCAGAGGAGGGAACTCCAGCCTATACTCTTCCAAACCAACTTCCTCAAGCTGTGATGAACCAGCGCCGTCAAGCTTTAATGCAGGTTCAGCAGCCGATTTCTTATCAGAAGAATCACCTGGAAATTGGCAAGGTTGTCAATGTGTTGATTGAGCAAGAAAACCCTGAAACTGGGGAACTGCTCGGTCGCTCATCTCGTTTCTCGCCAGAGGTTGATGGCTTAGTTTACGTTTCTGGTGAAGCGAGTTTAGGGTCTTTGGTGCCAGTTGCCATTGACGATGCCAGTGAATATGACCTGTATGGTCATATTGCAACCGCAGCAGATTTATTTAACCATCAACCTTTAGCCGTCCGATAAATCGCTGCATTCTCAAATCAACTCTTTTAAGAGTTGCGGCTTTGTTGGGGTATTCTCCCAACGTTCAAGCTTCTTGATCCCGTCTGATTTCTAATATTTATAGGAGATTCAATGACCCTTTCGTTTAGTAGCCTCGGTCTATCTGATGCCCGTGTCCGTTTTCTAGAATCCATGGGATTCACAGCCCCTACTCCGATCCAAGCAGAAGCGATCCCCCATTTGCTGGCGGGTCGCGATGTTGTGGGTCAAGCTCAAACGGGTACTGGTAAGACGGCTGCATTTTCGTTGCCAATTCTGGAGCAGATCGATGTCACCTCCCCTGTGGTGCAGGCACTCGTTCTAACTCCCACTCGCGAACTGGCGATGCAAGTCTGTCAAGCAATTCGCGATTTTAATGACAATCGCCATCTAAAAATTGTGTCCATTTATGGGGGGCAGGCGATCGAACCACAAATTTCCCGCCTGAGACGCGGTGCTCAAATGGTTGTGGGAACGCCAGGTCGGGTGCTTGATTTGTTGAGCCGGGGTGACCTGAAACTCAACCATGTCCAGTGGTTGGTGCTAGATGAAGCCGATGAGATGCTGAATATGGGCTTTATTCAAGATGTAGAAAAAATCCTGAACCAAGCGCCTACTGAGCGTCAAACTGCGTTTTTCTCTGCCACGATGGAGCCGTCTGTTCGCAAACTGGTTGCTAAGTTTTTGCGATCGCCCGTCACGGTCACCATCGAGCAACCCAAAGCCGCTCCCAGCCGGATCAACCAAGTTGCCTACATGGTGCCTCGCGGTTGGACCAAGCCCCGCGCCCTTCTGCCCATCCTTGAGCTAGAAGATCCTGCTTCCGCCCTGATTTTCGTTCGCACCCGCAAAGCGGCGGCTGACCTAACCAGCCAGTTGCAAGCAGCAGGGCACAGCGTCGATGAATATCATGGTGATTTGAGCCAATCTCAGCGTGAGCGCCTATTGCTACGATTCCGTCAGGGTCAAGTGCGTTGGGTGGTGGCAACCGATATTGCCGCTCGTGGAATTCATGTGGATGACCTGACCCATGTGATTAACTATGATTTGCCCGATAGCGTGGAAAATTACGTCCATCGGATCGGTCGTACCGGACGCGCAGGGAAGGAAGGCATCGCGCTAACCCTCGTTCATTCCATGGATCGCCGCAAGCTGAGAGACATTGAAAACCATGTCCGTCAGCGTCTAGAGATTGTCTCGATTCCGACTCGCGCTCAAATTGAGGCACGGCAGATTGAGAAACTTCAAGACAGCCTCAAAGAAGCGCTAGCTGGCGAACGGATGGCATCGTTCTTGCCGATTGTGGCACAACTTTCGCAAGAATATGAACCTCACGCGATCGCGGCGGCAGCGTTGCAAATGGCATATGACCAGATCAGACCTGCTTGGATGCGCTCTTCTCAAGATGCCGGTGGAGATTATAACGATGATGACAGAAGCACTTCGCCTAAAACCAAGCCGATCAAACGGGTCAAACCGGGCGGCAATCAGCGACAAACGGCTGTAAGTTCTCACCGCTCCTCGTCTAATGGAGCCTCGAACAACAACTAAGCAATAACGCTGAATTGATTCATTAGTTTTAAGAGGCGCGAAAATTCGCGCCTTTTTTCTGTCCGATATGTTTAGACCAATTTGAAATTGAAATGCGCCAGATGACTTTCTGAAAACGGCAATACTTCTGTGCCTGGGAACTCAAAACTCAAAACTCAAAACTCAAAACTGTATTAGAATCCCTAAACTGCCGTGCTATCAACCGATCTACTATTTTTTTACCGTCAGGTGAGTCATCAAGTTTTAACAGTCGTAGACGTGGAAACCACCGGACATCACCCCAACTCTAGCCGCGTCATTGAAATTTCAGTTTTGCAAGCCACTTTAGAATCGGGCATTCATCATCAGCAGACTCACTTGATTAATCCGCAAGTGCCCGTGCCGCCCAGCATTACCCAGTTCACGGGAATTTCTCAAGAGATGGTCGCTCAAGCTCCTTTAGCAGAGGATGTTTGGCAGGACTATTTGCCGTTATTGAATACTGGCATTTTAACGGCTCATAATCTCGCGTTCGATTATGGCTTCCTGCAATCAGAGTTTCGTCATTTAGACATTGGCTTTAGTCGCCCCCATTCTGAGCAACTCTGCACCGTGATTTTGGCGCGGCTGATGCTGTCTGATTTGCCATCGCGCAGTTTGCCCAACTTAGTGAAGCACTTTAACTTTCCGATCGCAACTTCTCATCGCGCCGAGGCAGACACTCTGGCGTGCTGGCTGTTAGCCAAACTGCTATTGACCGAAATTCAAAATGAGCCAGATGAAACCCTGCTCGATCGCTTTGCCAAACAATGGTTATCGCTCCGAGATGCCGCTGCAATTTTAGGGGTTTCGACTCAGCAGGCGCGTGCTGATCTCAATTTGGCGAACGTCAAACCGCGTTTAGTGGGGCAATACCGCACTCCTCAATATCAGCGAGGCGACGTAGAGCAGCTTTTTCAAGAAAGTCAAAGCTCCAATCAACTGTCGCTCCTGCAAGATTTTTAGCCCCAAAAAAGGCTGGGCGATCGCCCAGCCTAAGGAACCAAATTTCACCGCGATCGCTTAACTACCGTTGCCCTGCATCGATAATCTTTTGCACATCACGGCTAGGCGTGTAGCCATAGCCGAAACCGCTAGAGTTCGTGTCATCCAAAATGCGAGGAGTCAGCATGACGATCACCTCTTGGCGCTGATTAGTGCGCTCAGTGCTTCTAAACAACGCGCCCAAAATTGGGATGTCTCCCAAAATTGGAATCTTTCTAACATTACTGCGATCGCTATCTTGAATAATGCCTGAGAGAATCAGGGTTTGCCCATCGCGCAAACGAACCAAACCAGACTCAACTCTGCGAGTAGACTTCAGCGTAATCGTTTGCCCCCCCACTGTCGTCGTATTAGTCGGCGCACTAATAATCGGATTGACTCTAACGCCAATGAAGCCATTATCATCAATTCGCTCCACATTGATACCCAGCGTTAATCCAACGGCTTCAATCACAGGCTCAACCACCTGACGAGAGCCACCCGCTGTATCGGTAAACGTAGAAGTGACTCGCGTAACAATATCTTGGGTGAGGGCAACCGTAGAAGTTTCCCCTTCCTGAATTGTCAGCGAAGGATCGGTCAAAATCTTAGCATTGCCACTCACAACCTGAGCTTGAAGCCGCGCTAAAAATCTCGTGGGAAATTGTAGCAGAGCCGGTAACCCATAGGTGATTTGATCGCCTGAAAGTCGAGCTATACCAGGCAAAAATGGATTTCCTGGAGTGCCAAAAGGTGCCCGTCCAGCACCACTAGGAGCAGTGAGAGAGTTTGTACCAAAAGGCGCGGCAGACTGGGGCGCATCCACAAAAGGAGCTAGATCGCCGCTTTCAAATCCAGGGCTTACTGTGGGGAAGAGATTTCGGGTAACAGGGGGACTTGTAGTACTGCCAGCAACCTCGGCATTGCTAGGCGGACGAGTTCGCCCAAAGTTAAATAGGGCTGCACCTTGGTCTACTGAGAAGAAATTGCTGCCCACTCCAAAAGAGAAGCTAGAGCTAAGGCTATCGGTTCCTGACAGGTTGACATCAATGATTTTGACATTCACAACCACCTGACGGCGACGCGCATCAAGCTGAGTTAGCAGAGCGGTTGCCGCTTCGACCTTGCGAGGAGGTCCAACCAAGGTGATGCTGTTTAGGCGATCGTCAGCTAAGATCGACAGCCCTTGTAAAATCAGAGGTCCTGTACCTTGGGTTGCCTCAAGTGCAATAATTGCAGGCTCTTCTATTCGGATAGTTTGTTGGTTTAGACCGGTTCCGATTGTTTCAATT
>JBGSWI010000002.1:0-7943 GCA_041752515.1 Leptolyngbyaceae cyanobacterium
AGCGGCACTGTTGACCGAGTAACTGCCGCAGCGCATCATATAAGCGAGGGGTTTCTTCCATAGGGATGTCTGGTGATGTGGTAATCCCCAGAGTACGTGGATTTGACCCCTCCTTTGAGGAAATGTGTCAGTCAGCCAGCACTCATGCCTGAAGAGATTCTTCAATTGGGTAATTGGCGGCTGTGCCAAGCTACAACTTCACTCGTCTGATCACCCGTCACCCCTCAAGCAAGCATGAATAACGAGTATTCATGCTTCCGGCAATTTTTATCGGATTGGAGTGAACTATAAAAACTAATACAAGAATGCGACAAAGAAATAAGCCATGATTCAGCGCTATATTGGTCTACTTTATCCAGTTTATCCAGCGATCGCTCCGTTTCGTATAGCGCCGATCTTTTCAAATACTTTCTAGCGGATTGATGTGGTCATCAAAAACCCTCCGCGATCGCCACTAAAAATAGCAAAAGGGAGGGTTCAACTCAAGCTCAACTGAAACACTTAATCGTCAAGACTAATGCTGTGATATCGGGTCAGCAACATAACGGAAGTTCGGTTCTGAGTTCCAAGGACCACGCTCATCCTTGCCGCCGTTAGAAGACAAATTGTAGTAAATGTCTACCGTTTCATCAGGCTGAATATTTCCAAAGAACGGATCATCCAATTTGCCTAAAGAATTGAGAGCTTCCATAAACATCTTCGTGTGTGAAATCTCACGGGTCAGCAAATGCACCAGTGCTTCTTTGGTTCCTCCATCAGGAGCTAACTTGATTAATGCTTCATAGGTTTGACGTGCGCCCGCTTCAGCGGCAATATTTGACCTCAAGTCACGAACAACATCGCCTCCTTCATTGAGGTAGTTAGCAGTCCAAGCATTGCCTTGACTATCGAGAAAGTGCGGTCCCATGCCACGAACAGCAAACAGAGTGCTATTGTAAGCATCAGTCTGATCTACATTTTTGGTATGACCTTCAATCATTTTGCCCACCATTTCTAAGTGACCAAATTCTTCGATCGCGATATCTTGAAGCATATCTTTGATGCCAGCATTTTCAATATGAAAAGACTGCACCCAATATTGCAAGGCTGCCGAAAGTTCCCCAGTTGCACCCCCAAACTGTTCTAATAGAAGTTGAGCAAAACGAGGATTTGCTTCTTTGATATTGACCTCGTGAATCGCATCTTTCTTATGAAAAAACATATGCCTCTCCTTAGATAATCGGTTGTGTCAAATTGAATTAGACCTGACGCAGTTGAGTCTGGGCTTACAGCTTGTTCTCGTAGAGTACGAAATGAAGCATTTCTAGAGGTTTTAAGCATTCCACAAAATCCCTTTCCGAGATATCAATGGCTTGATGCAGTTTCTCCGAACAGCAGACAGACAGTCCTGCCCATAAGCCCCATTGATATTGCAAGTAGTTACTCGTTCCCAAAAAATGATTGGAATCAAAGCGTCCTATTGATAGTACGGTTGTAATATCGCCACTACCTATCCCCAAGGAGGGAATTCTCAAATTACTCTTCTACCTAAAAAGATGGGATGCGAACTGGCTACAGTCTCATTATCAATAGGATGACTCTGGAACCAACGATGTCTCATGGGTATGAAAATGCCGGACAATATCCCTATCGCCACGTGCTTTATCAATCATTTATGTTGAGAAGCGTAACAAAATTGCTAATAGGTTCACGCATCAACAAGGAAAGCGTAAAATCAAAAGAAAAATAGTGGCTTAAAGAATTAGCAGTGACAACTTCTCCAACTTCCTACTTGCAGACATTAAATAAAAACGAAGCGATCGCTTTTGTGGGGTCTCTTCAAAAAGTGAAAGAGCACCTAAGCCATGAACTTCAATGGATCACGGCACAAGCCGATCAGAAAATCACTCAACTTCAAGGTATTGAGGCAATTCTCACTGAAGCAACCACTCTTGGGTTGATTTCCGATGTGCCTGTTGCTAGTGCAGATTCCAGCACTAGCCAGCTTAACTCACCTGTTGAGATGCCATTATCTAGCTTCAACGGAAGTGGTGTTCTTGAGGACATTAATGCAGAGGACATCAATGCAGAGGACATCGATGCAATAGATGTAGAGGCTGAGCCTAAGGATGAGGATGAGGCTACAACTGAAATTAATTCAAACAGCGATCGCCGTAAAGTAAGCAATTCAAAATCGGCGACTCAATCTTCTAGTGCTCAGAAATCACGGGGATCGAAAGCAAAATCGACCGCTAGTGCAGCGAAAAAATCTGCTCGCAAAGCCAGTCTGTCAGCCAAATCTCCTGACTTGAAGTATTTTGTCAGAGTAGAGTTTCAAGAGCAATCGTTTACAGATGCCGTTTCTCAGATTTTGGAGGAATCTAGCGAACCGATTGGATTAAGCGACGTAATCGCCAAGCTCTATGGAGATCTCTCCAATCAGGATTATCAGAGAGCTAAAATTTCGTTGACCAATGTTCTTTCAACCGGCAAAAATAAGGGGAAGTGGAAAAGTATTGGTCGTGGAATGTATGCTAGCAATGCCGTAGCAGCGGCACTATAGCTTCTGCCGCAAACTCTGCCGCAAACATAGGTTGTCAGATAAAACCTGTTTTCGCTTGAGCTAGATTGCTCTGATGAAGTAGTTATTAGCGAGTCATCAAAGAGTTGGCATCCAGCTTTCGTCGATGTTTTGGCTAAGCTCAGCACACTAGATCTTGGGGGTTGAGCTTAGCCAAAAACCCCAGGCGGCATAAACACTGCCTGTCGGATGGTTAAATGAACAAACCAATTATTTGAAGCGATCGCAGATTTAGATGACCTCAACTCAAAAGTGTAAAAGCTTTTGACAGTCCTGCGATATCGCCTGTTTTTTATGGATGTCAGTTTTTTACGAATGTCAATTTAGCTTAGGCTAAAGGGATTTCTGGCTAAATGATTTCTTGAGCCTTGCGTAATTTTGGTGAGTGCTCTAGATAAGTATGAGAAGGTAAAACTTTCACAGGATAAACTTTCACATCACACGCTAGAGCATTAAGGGAACGAAGATGAATCATCAGCTTTTGAGCAGCCTATGGGTGGCAACAGTAAGTAGTGGCATTTTCCCCATGTTGGTACAGGCGACTCCAATCGTAGGCAGTTTTGAGAACCCGTCCAATATGACGGTGCGCCGCAGCTTGCAACTCGTTGCACGAGGAAGACAACCCATTTATCTACAGATGCCGCAAGCACAAATTCAGGAGATCAGATCACTCGGAATGCGGGTCGCCCTGCCAATCAATGTGCCCTCTGGAATGAAGCTAACTTCCATTTCGGGGCGCTCCGATCCTCGCTTTGGTCGTAGTTATTTGCTAGTCTATCGAGGAAATTCTAAATGTTTTGCAGTTGAAGGCATCAGTGGTGGAATTGGCAGCGTTCCAACGGGCACGGCGGGCAGCTTTAAGGTGCAAAATCCTGCTATGGGCAAGGGCGCGATCGAAGTACACAAACCGGGTACTCAACCTCCCATATTGATGGGTCAGTGGATGAGCCGAAGTCCATTTTATCGAGTTGTGGGCGCAAACTATCCCGTGGATGGCATCGGATCTGAGTTATCAAATTGTCAAGATCTCTCCATAAAAGAAGCAGTGGCAGTGTCCGAATCTCTGCGTTTTTTGGATCTAGAACCTGCAACGATGGAAAAATTGCCTCCTAATACCTTACAGGCACTTGATCCCAATTCAGGTCTTTCGCCAGTGACTGGCTATCCTAGCAATCAAGAATTAACCCAATTTAAACGCAATTTGAAGTCGGGTGCCTATGGCAAAGGAATGCAACTTACTGCCACCGATCGCAGCCAGCGGCAAACCTTTCAAGCCGCGATCGCGAAGACCAATCCCACGATCGCAAAGTTTGTAGGAGCCTGGACACTGGGCGATCGCGTCTACTACGTCTACCCTTCTAAAGTAAAAAGCCGCGTGTGTGTGGTCACCAACTCTGGAAACAACGGCAAGCTAGAATTTTCCAACGGCACCGCCATCAGCCGCGAATTACGCTATCAAGACAACGGGATGTATTGGGTTGATCAAGCTGATGTTCTAGCGTCTAGAGACAAAGGAACCGGAACACTCTACCCAATTTTTCCCGCATCCAGCGCGCCCAGCGCCAGCGCCCTGGCTGATTTCGATTATGGATTCCGCAACGCAGACTGTTCAACCCAACTTCCGGGAATGGCGGGCGCTTCTCAATAGTACCTAGAAGGTGAATTTCTAGAGAGGGTGAGTATGGCACGGACTGATTGATTAACCCGGAAACGTTTGTTCTCACCCATTTGAGATTATGCTTCGACTTCGCTCAACATTCAACGATTGGGTGGGTTGAGCGAAGTCGAAACCCTCACCACGATGCAAAATCGAGTCTTGAGTGGTTCAGTTATACCGTGGGCATCACATTTTTTCTTTGTTCACAATGTCAAACCGTAATGTGGTCAAACCGTAATGTGCCCGTTGAGACTCAAGCAGTTGTCATGCCGCGAGGGTTTGTCAAAGTTATTGTCTCGGTTTCAATTTCCGAAATGGTGATGTCAAATCTCGTAGAGACAGGCTAGGCTATCGTTAACTTTTCAACTTCTGAATATGGTGAAAGACCTGGCAATTTCTACCCATGGGCTGACCAAGCAATTCGATCGCCACCGGGCGATTCACGACGTTGATCTAAACGTTGAAGTGGGTGAGGTGTATGGGCTAATTGGACCGAACGGGGCAGGCAAAACCACCTTAATTCGTCTCCTTGCTGCCGCTGAAGATCCCACAACAGGCGAAATCTTTCTGAATGGAGAACGCCTGCTGCGAGATCAAAGCAATGCCCAACTTAAGCGGCATATTGGCTATCTGCCCGACGATTATCCGCTCTACGATGACCTAACCGTTTGGGATTATCTAGATTATTTTGCCCGTCTCTATCAGTTGCAAGACCCCCACCGCACTCAAAGGCTCCGAGAGGTGCTGGATTTAGTGCAGCTAAGCCACAAGCGCAGCAGCCCAATTTCTACCCTGTCTCGTGGGATGAAACAGCGGCTCAGTCTGGCACGCACCATTATTCACGAACCGCTGCTGCTATTGTTAGATGAACCCGTTTCTGGGCTTGACCCGATCGCCCGAATGCAGTTTCGCGAGATTATCAAAACTCTGCAAGAGGCAGGCATGACGGTTTTGATTTCCTCCCATGTACTCAGCGATTTAGCCGAACTGTGTACCTCCGTTGGCATCATGGAACTGGGTTATTTGGTAGAAAGTACGTCTTTGCAAAATCTCTACAGCCGTTTGAGTCGCCAGCAAATCATCTTGGCGACCTTGGGCGATCTAGAGGTGCTCAGGTCAGAACTTCGCCAGCATCCTGATGTGGAGAATATTGAGAGACTGCCGGGGAGTCAGCGACTGCGGGTAGAATTTTCGGGTAATGCTGAAGCAAGTGTAGTGTTGCTGCGATCGCTGATTGCAGCCGGAATTCCGCTTTCCGAATTTCAGCCCACCCAAGAAGATTTAGAAACCATCTTTCTTAAACTGGGGCATCAACAAGCTTCATAAAAGGTAGATCGGGCGTTTCGGCTACGCTCAAGATAAGTTTTTATTCACCCTTCACCCCTCGCCTTTCGTCAGTCACTCTCCGTCATTCATCATTCGTCATTCATCATTCGCCACTCGTCATTTATCCACTGGAGCCTCCATCATGCTTCCCAACCTCCTGATATCTTTCTCAGACTGGAATCCGCAGTTTTTTCGAGAAGTGAAAGGTCGCCTCAAAAATCGCAACCTGACCCTCACCGTTTTGTCTTCTTTTTTAGTTCAGTTTGCCCTGCTGTTTTACTTTTGGGCAGCCCTCCCCGTTCCCAAAGTCACGACCTCTAGCCGCTACTGCACGGGCAAAGAAACCTACGCCTGGAACGACTGTGTGCTAGATGCTCAAGGTAATGTGTTAGTCAATTGGCAGAACTGGTGGGCTGATTTATTTCAAGCGCTCACCTGGGTTTTGCCGTTTATTTTGCTGATTGCGGGAGTCTATTTGCTCATCAGCGATTTTGCAAAAGAGGAACAGCGCGGCACGCTTAACTTCATTCGTCTCAGTCCTCAAGCGAGCCAAACGATTTTATTGGGTAAGCTGCTGGGAGTGCCGCTACTCGTTTATCTAGGGGTCTTGCTGGCAGTGCCGCTGCACTTGTGGTCGGCGGTTCAGGGTGGGGTTGATATCGCAGAATTGCTCAGTCTTTATCTGGTTGTTCCGGCAATCACTGGCGTGTTCTACACAGGAGCCATCTTCTATGCCTTTTTGGGTGCTGCCCACGGCTGGCTTGGTGCGGCGATCGTCTGTGCGGCATACACCCTTTTCTACCAGACATGGCAAGCGATGACGCGGTACTCTGGAGGAAAATATTCGACAGGTGATCTATCTTGGTATCACCTCTCAATTGTAGAAAATCTAGGGATATCAGTTCTCTTTACTTTAGGAGTTTGTGCCGTCACGACGTTTTGGTTTTGGCAAACGATTAACCGTCGATTTTGCAATCCCAATCTAACGTTGATTAGCAAATGGCAAAGTTACGCCATGACCCTTTGCGTTGAGGTGTTCCTTTTGGGTTTTGCGTTTCGTGACTTGGATGACAGGGAATACTATCAACCTATCTACGATTTGTTTACGTTGATTGTGTTCAATTCATTCTGGTTTTTGGTGCTAATTGCGGCACTGACTCCTCATCGCCAAACCTTGTTGGATTGGGCGCGCTATCGCCAAACGCGCACCTCTGGTAAAAAGTTGAAGCTGACGAAAGCAGCGCTACGGGATTGGATGTTGGGTGAGAAAAGTCCGGCGATCGCCGCGATCGCGCTCAACCTATTCTTGGCGATCGCCATTTTTACCCCCTGGATTTTGACCTGGGGTCAGCCAGTTGCCCAACGGCACGGGTTGATATCGTTATTGCTAAATGCCACTTTTCTGCTAATTTGCGCCGCGATCGCTCAACTGATTTTGTTGGGCAATTCCAAGAAGCGATCGGTCTTCGCCCTCGCAATTGTTGCCGGTCTCATCGCCATTCCTCCCATCATGATGTTGACCGTAGGAGTGCGCCCAGACCAAGGCAGCCTTCCCTGGATATTGTCTGGCTTTGCTTTTACCGCCATCGAATCCGCTTCTAAAATGACGATTTTGTTGGGTTTATTAGGGCAAATGCTGGTTCTAACTGGGCTAACGGCTCGGCTGACGCATCAACTGCGCCGCGCTGGAGAATCAGAAATGAAAACCTTAATGGCAGAGAAACCTCGGATGAAGTCCATTTGATATCAGTTTGATATCAGTGACCTCGAATTGAATAACGAATTCGTTACAACGGGGCAATTAAACTGCCCATTGGGTTGAGGAGCAAGGCAGGCGATCGCCCATAGAGAATAACGATTAGCGGCAGCAAACACTTCGATACGATTCGCAAAGAAACGTAGTCAAATTCTTATCGTTCTCCAAACTTTCTCCATAATTTCCAAATATGTTGAAACCAGTGCGATTTGAAAGATTGCACTGGTTTCTTTTGTGTCTCTCCATCCTCATCTGATCTCATCCGAGGAATTTACGATGAACGCTTGCCCTTGTTGTTCTCATTCCATGTTGCGCCACGTTCGGCAGCATCAAGTGTATTGGTTTTGCCGGAGTTGCTGGCAGGAAATGCCCTTATATGGTCAAGAGACTCGGTTAAATTTATCCCCATCGTTAGAACGAGAACTCGGTCTTTTAGCCCAAAAGCGCGCCATGCTGATGACTTAATTGAGCAACTTGTTCCTTATCTGCCCCTACAGTGGATTCAGTAATTTCAAAAAGGTGTATGGACAAGCATTGCCGAGTTAGTACTTGTCGGGCTGATACATATCTATCAGATGGGTTCCACAAGATGTTTAGTCATGCGATGAATGCCGCCCGCGCGGGTAAATTGCTCGAAGCGATCG
>JBGSWI010000003.1:0-16503 GCA_041752515.1 Leptolyngbyaceae cyanobacterium
CCACTGGGGCTGTCTAAATCAAACTAGAGGTTTCGTTGGACAAACGGGCATCAGGTTTGAGCATTGCCGCAAGGATAGACAGTTTTAAGGCGCGTCGATGAACTAAGAATCCCTGTGCGTTTACGCCAGGGAGTGTCAAACGACTTAATAGGGCTGATGGCTTTGAGCCGAATCGACTCTTACTCAAAATCGTTATGACTATGATATAATCGTATTAGTTCGTAACAAATAGCCGTAAACCATGTGGATATTGCATCTGCAATGGTTTCTTTGGTCTGTAGACTCATCAGAATTAACAGCGCACTCTAAGGGAGACTATCTCATGACTCAAGAAGGATGCTTGCGAGTGGGGCAATCTGCTCCTGATTTCACCGCAACGGCAGTCGTTGATCAAGAGTTTAAGACGATTAAATTATCGGACTATCGCGGCAAGTATGTCGTTTTGTTCTTCTATCCGTTGGATTTTACGTTTGTTTGCCCTACTGAAATCACTGCTTTTAGCGATCGCTATGACGAATTCAAAGCTATTAACACTGAGGTGCTGGGCGCATCGGTAGACAGTGAGTTTTCTCACCTTGCTTGGATTCAGAGCGATCGCAAATCGGGTGGCGTTGGCGATTTGAACTATCCCCTTGTTGCGGATATCAAGAAAGAAATCAGCGCTGCCTACAATGTGTTGACGGATGACGGAATCGCTCTTCGGGGTCTGTTTATCATCGACAAAGACGGGGTAGTTCAGCACTCCACCATTAATAATCTTGCTTTCGGTCGCAGTGTGGATGAAACTCTTCGCACCCTGCAAGCATTACAACACGTGCAATCTCACCCGGATGAAGTGTGCCCTGCGGGCTGGCAACCTGGTGATGCCACCATGAACCCTGACCCAGTGAAGTCTAAAGAATTTTTCGCCGCAGTTTAATGGTGAAAGGTTAGTTTGAAACGGGGAGGCAGTGCCTCCCCGTTTTGTGTATATTTTTAAGGATTTCGTGAGAGAGATGAGCGATCGCTTGCAGCAGCATTTCTGCATAACCTTTGCATAATAAAGAAGGGCAAGCCTTCTCTAATCCCAAACCTGAGATCTATGTTGACTAACGACTTTAGCGGACTGCTGAGTGAGCGATTTTTCAGAAACTTTTTGCCCATTCCCGCCAGCAATAGTTTGAATTATGGAATGCTCACTCCTGATTTTTTGCTGCCAGATGTCATTCTCGATCAGCCGATCCAGCTATCCGGTTTTCGCCAGAGACAGCCTGTGATTCTAGCGTTTACGCGCATCTTTACCGAAACTCAATACTGTCCATTTTGCTTTCCCCACATCAAGGCATTAAATGAGCGATATGAAGAGTTCCGCGATCGCAACATCCAACTCTTGATGATCACCAGCACTGACCTCCGTCAAAGTAAAATTGTGGCGCAAGATCTGGGCTTGAAAATGCCCTTGCTTAGCAACCCCGACTGCCAAGTTTTTCGAGCTTACAGCACTGGGCAAGCACTGGGCGCACCATTGCCAGCCCAATTTGTGCTTGATCAGCAAGGGCGACTTCAATATAAACACCAATTCTCATTTTTAGATCACAACGCCAGCATCGATAGGCTACTGCAAGGGGTTGATAGCGCAGTCAATCATTAAATATCACCGCACCCAAAGCCTATGCCGCTATTCCCGATCGCCTGATTAAGTCTCTCCTTAGGAGGGTAGACAGAAAGCAGGTTTTTTTGGTTCGCTTGTTATCTAAGAATCTTGTCTTTAAAGACCTGTATGCCGCAGTGCAAGATTAACTTTTATTAAGTCTGCACTCCGTATCGATAATAGTTCTATTAGCAAATAACAGCGGTTACTATGGTGGAATTTTGGAATGGTTTGTTTGGAACTGGATCGTTTATTCCCCATGGGCACTGCTATCTTTGGAAGCCGGGTCTTGTTTGGCTGAATATTTCTGCGGATACGCTGATTGCGATCGCTTATTATGCCATCGCGATCACACTGTTCTACTTTGTTAAACGCCGACAGGATTTGCCATTTAATTGGATTTTTCTCTTGTTCAGTGCCTTCATTGTGGCGTGTGGAACGACCCACTTAATGGATGTGTGGACGCTGTGGCACCCGACCTATTGGCTATCAAGCAGCGTGAAGGCAGTTACAGCACTTATCTCTGTTTTTACCGCCATTAAGCTGATTCCGATTATTCCTCTGGCTCTGGCATTTCCTAGTCCGGCTCAGTTGGCGCAAGCAAACCAGGCATTGCAAGTACAAATTTCGGAACGGCTGGCAATCGAAGCTGAACTGCGTAGCTATCAAACTCAGCTTGAAACGTTAGTGGGCGATCGCACGGCTCAACTAGCAGCTTCCAACCGTCAAATGGAAGATTTACTCAAGCGCGAACAAGAGGCGAGAGCGCAGGCAGAAACCGCCAAAGCTGAAATTCAAACCTATGCAGAGCAACTCACCTTAGCCATGAACGCCGCCAAAATGGGTTCTTGGGATTGGGATGTGGTGACGAATCACGTCTTCTGGACGACCAACCACGAAGCGATGTTTGGGTATGAACCTAATGTGCCTCCTCGCACTTACGATGATTGGGCAAGCCGAGTTCATCCCACCGATCTACCTCAAGTTGAAGCAGCCGTTCGTCGCGCCTTAGACCATCACGAAGACTACCGATTTGAATATCGCCTCTGCCTACCTGATGGCACAGAGCGTTGGATTGATGCCTTTGGGCGCGGAGAATATAACTTAGCCAAAGAGCCTGTGCGCATGGTGGGCGTAGTGTTAGACATTACCAACCGCAAGCTCACCGAGCAATCCTTACGGGAGCGAGCGACGGAGCTAACCCGGCTCAACGCCGTGTTGGAACAAACGACTGGGTTGCTGAAAGAGCGCAACCAGGAGTTAGATCAGTTTGCCTATGTGGTTTCTCATGATTTAAAAGCACCCTTGCGGGCGATCGCAAACTTGTCAGAATGGGTTGAAGAAGATCTGGGCGACCAAATTCCAGAAGCCAATCAGCATCAACTCCAACTGATGCGAAGACGAGTTTATCGGTTAGAAGCGTTAATTAATGGACTGTTAGAATACTCGCGGGCGGGGCGAAAAGAGGTGCCCATTGATCCGGTTAATGTGGCGCAACTGCTGGCAGATGTGCTCGATTCTCTTGCACCACCCGCTACCTTTCAGATCACGATTGAATCTGGAATGCCCACGTTCACTACAAAAAGGCTGCTGTTGAGCCAGGTTTTTTCTAACTTAATTAGTAACGCAATTAAGCATCATCCCCGTGCTGATGGCACCGTAACTATTTCAGTCGCAGATGAAGGGGCTGCCTACAAGTTTGCGATCGCAGACGATGGTACTGGAATTGAACCCAACTATCATCAACGCATCTTTACAATTTTCCAAACCTTAAAAGCTCGCGATCAGCAGGAGAATACGGGGATTGGCTTATCAATTGTCAAAAAAATTATCGAAGCGGAAGGCGGCTCCATATGGCTAGAATCCATGCCTGATCAAGGCGCAATCTTCTACTTCACCTGGTCAAAACATCCCAAGATCAAGAGTGACCTATAGGAATTGAGAGGAGGGAAAAATCGCCAAGTGTACCGTTTTTTCACCTTGAATCGGTGTCAACTTAACCCAAAGTCTTTTTCTTCTTAGCCTTTGCTTGACGGCGCACCATAGCATGGTCGATTGGAAAACCTGCGATCGGAACCACCTGATATTGCCGTTCGTCTTCTTGTTGCTTGAGTTCCGTGTAGTCCAACCAGTGGATGCAATCTACCGGGCAGGTGTCGATCGCTTCTTGGATTGTTTCTTCTGGATCACTGTCTTGCTGCACGACCCGCGATCGCCCATAGTCTGGCTCAATATAAAAAGTATTTCGAGCAACATGGGCGCAGTGCTTGCAGCCAATACAAGTAATTTCGTCTACATAGACCCCTTTCTGACGCAAAACCCCACCCAACTCAGGCTCCAGCCCAGTCAAGTCAGATTCATTTCTTAAATAACCACCCAGTTCAGGTTCTAATCCTGAGCGATTTACTTCGTTGAAAGCATCTATATTGCGCTTTAGGTCATCCATGTAGACACCAATATCATCCATGCAATTTTAGAAGGAGCTATCGATACCTTCAGCCATGTAGCACTAACCTCACAAGACTGCGCCAAAATACTCCACCTTTAAGCGGACTCAAATTTAAGCGGACTCAAGGTATTGCCTCAAAAAACTAAGCGCTCCAGCGTTGCAAAACCAAGCGGATAGTACCGTCTACATTTTGCTGTTGCTCGGCAACCTGAAAACCTTGCTGGGCTGTTTCGGTTAAAACAGTTTGAACCGCATACCGCTGAGTGATTTTGCTTAAAAACAACTCAACGGGGATGGGCTGATTCCAAAATTGCAAATCGGAGACCAGTTCATATTCCTGACCATTCCAGCTAAAGCCAATGTCATATCCGTTTGCTTGAGCGATCGCTACGTCGGCAGTATAAGTTTGCCCGCGATAACCTTGGACAGATTGCGGTCCCGGCTGCCAATCGATGTCAAGATCGGTCAAGGCTTTTTCGAGGGCAGGAAGATTCCGAATTTGAGTTTTGATTTGGCTAAAGTGTGACATGGCGATTGTTTATAAACGATAAAACTAACTGAATCAAACTGGATAAAACCTCAAAGGGCTAAAACCAAATGGAAACTACCAATCGCTCACCGTGGAATGAGCGCTTTCGGCAACTGACTGTTCAACATCCTGAGCGAAATAATCCGATGTCACTTCTTGGGTCAGAACTTGACCTAGCTGTGCCTCAATCGCAGCCGTCACTTCAGCACAAGATGTTCCCATGATGCCTGTAACGGTTTCCTGCACCCGACCATCCGGATAAATGACAAATTCTAGGGTTTCCATCGTTAAGTTCACTGCTTTTTTCAGAGAGTCGAACAATTTTTATGATTAACGAGAATTTTCCACCATCTAAATCTGACTAGATGGGTTGCTCACCCAACTTAAGCTAGTGAATAAGCCTAAACCACTGAGCAGCAAAACTTAATAAATGGGGCTGACGTATTGTGTAGAAGGTTACCTACACATTAGTGTGTCTTAACTTTAAAATGCAGTCAAGTCTGAGCTAAAAAAAGCGGTTTAAAAAGAAAACCCCATTGATACAGTGCAGTCTTAGTGAATAGGACAGGGTTTCACGATTACTAATCACGGGTTACTCAGCAAATCAAACATTAATTTTCTAGGGACATTCGTAATATTTCTTAAAATTCTATAGATTTTTAGTAACAGGGTTCCTCTGTCGTTGGATGGATAACCGCCAAGATTCAGTTAGATAATGAGAGTCTATTTATTTTGGGTTAGTAAGGTAAGAAATGACTCAGCAACACATGACACCACTCCTCGCATCGACGAATTATTGGTCCAAGAAGCCCATCCAGGTGGGAATTTTAGGATTTGGTGGTTTGGGGCAAGCTGCCAGTCGAGTATTAGCCCTCAAAACAGAAATGCAGTTGATTGCGATCGCCGATCAAAAAGGCTATGCCCACAATCCTCATGGCTTAGGTGCCGCTGCCAGCATTGCCGCCTGTCAGTCTCACGACTCCATTGGCTACCTAGAAACCGATGGCATCCTGAGCCACAACAGCATTGGCGAACTAATTCAACGCGCCACTGATGTGGAAGGCTACTTTTTAGCATTACCTAACTTGCCCAACACGTTTATGGCATCGGTTGCCCAGCAGTTTATGGCAGCAGGTTGGCAAGGGGTGCTAGTGGATGCCATGAAGCGGACAAGCGCTGTAGAGCAATTGCTGGCACTATCCGATGAATTAAAAGCCTGTGGCATTACCTACATGACCGGCTGTGGTGCCACACCGGGCTTGCTCACGGCGGCGGCGGCACTCGCCGCCCAAAGCTTTAGCGAAGTTCACAGCGTTGAAATCACTTTTGGCGTGGGCATTGCTAATTGGGAAGCGTATCGAGCCACCATTCGAGAAGACATTGCCCATATGCCGGGATATGGCGTGGAAGCGGCTAGAGCAATGACGGACGACGAAGTGACTGCGCTTTTGAACCAGACAAATGGGTTATTGACGTTGAAGAATATGGAACACGCGGATGATGTGATGCTGGAATTGGCGGGAATTTGCGATCGCGATCGTGTCACAGTTGGCGGCATCGTTGATACTCGCAATTCTAAAAAGCCGCTCAGCACCAACGTGCAAGTGACCGGGCGCACCTTTGAAGGAAAATTGTCAACCCATACCTTCACCTTGGGGGATGAAACTAGCATGGCAGCCAATGTTTGCGGTCCAGCTTTTGGCTACCTTAAAGCAGGGGTTGAACTGCATCGGCGGGGGCTACATGGTGTATTCACGGCGGCTGAAGTGATGCCTAAATTTGTTCGCTAGGCTTTTGGCGGCTGAGGATTGCTAATCAGACCCGTGACTCTGGCTTTCCCCAAGGTATTTGCCCTTGGGGATGATTCACCCGCCAACACTCGACGTAGCCACTAAACCCACTTCTCGACCCACCGAAACACGCAGAGAGCGGGTGGCTTTTGACCAAGGTGCTATCGGTGCAAAAGCAAGCACCGTTGGGATGGGTCTATCTTTTGAGATTTTGTAGTGGATTGTCATCAGAACCTGACCGATGCATCAGATCGCGGCTGATTGAGAATGAATGGGGTATCGTGAAAGCTAAGAATGAAAAACTGATAAACACGGGCATCGCTTTGAAAAATTAAGTGATGTCGGTTTAAGGTTTAACTGCGTGTTGTAGTCTCTTAAAAATTAAGGATTAGTTCCAGTGAGTCCAGAAGCATTACTCCAAGTCGCGTCTGTTTTCGTTGAATCGTTGCCGGATGTTGCTCGCGCATTTACCTCGACAGAATTTGACGAGTATGTGATGAAGACCTACACTCGCTACCCCATTACGTTAGAACGTGGGTCAGGATGTCGGGTTTGGGACACAGAAGGACGCGAGTATTTGGATTTTGTGGCTGGAATTGCAACTTGCACCCTAGGGCACGCTCACCCCGCGATGGTTGCAGCGGTGACACAGCAGATTCAAACGCTGCACCATGTTTCTAATCTTTACTACACAGCGGCTCAGGGTGAGTTGGCAAAGTGGCTAGTCGAGAATTCCTGTGCCGATCGCGTCTTTTTCTGCAACTCCGGCGCAGAGGCAAACGAAGGAGCAATTAAGCTAGCCCGCAAGTATGCCCACACGGTTCGAGAAATTGCCGATCCGGTGATAATCACGGCTCACGCCAGTTTTCATGGTCGGACTTTGGCAACCATCACGGCAACGGGGCAACCGAAATATCAAAAAGGTTTTAGCCCCTTGGTGCCGGGGTTTGAGTATGTGCCCTATAACGATATTGCGGCACTGGAGCAGACGATCGCCGAGCTAGATAAAGACCAACCGCGAGTGGCGGCAATTTTGCTAGAAGCGCTTCAAGGGGAAGGCGGCGTGCGTCCGGGCGATCGCGCGTACTTCCAGCGAATTCGCGAGATTTGCAACGAGCGCAGCATTCTTTTAATCTGCGATGAAGTCCAAGTGGGCATGGGTCGCTCTGGCAAACTTTGGGGCTTTGAAAATTTAGGAATTGAGCCAGATATTTTCACTTCGGCGAAAGGGTTGGGCGGCGGCATTCCCATTGGGGCGATGCTCTGTAAAGAATCTTGCAATATTTTCCAACCCGGTGATCATGCCAGCACCTTTGGCGGCAATCCGTTTGCCTGTGCCGTCGCTTTAGCCGTCTGCCAAACCTTAGAATCGGATCACCTGCTGCAAAATGCTCAGGAGCGCGGAGAACAATTGCGAACTGGCTTAGAAGCGATCGCCCAACGCTACCCCGATAAAGTGGCAGATGTGCGCGGTTGGGGGCTAATCAACGGGCTGGAGATTCAAGCAGAAATTGATTTGACTTCCGCTCAGGTGGTGCAATCTGGCATTAATCAGGGCGTGTTGATGGTTCCCGCGGGTCCGAAGGTGGTGCGCTTTGTGCCGCCTCTGATTGTCTCTGCTGCTGAAATTGATCAAGCCCTTCATGCCGTCGATCAAGCATTTGCTACTTTGTAGGGTTTGATGGAACCGTTTTGATTGATCTCAGGCGATCGCCTACTTATCTAATCGCAGATTGCACTGCTGAAATTCATGATCAAACTTCCCATTCCGCAGGTGTATGGCAGTCTGGCAATGGGTTGGGCTGCACCAATTTTATGAGCCAAGACCGGACAGATTTATCCGCCACAAATGCATTAGCCCAAATTCGTAGCTCAGAATGTGCATAAGTCTGGTAGATTTGGCAAAGTATTCGCAAGCATGTGCAAGATGAAAGTCCTAGTAATTGGTGGCGACGGTTATTGCGGTTGGGCAACCGCGCTCTACCTCAACAAGCAGGGATATGAGGTCGGTATTCTTGACAATTTGGTGCGGCGGCATTGGGATAATGAGCTTTGTGTGGAAACTCTCACGCCGATCGCGCCGATTCAGCACCGTATCAAGCGCTGGCAAGAATTGACCGGGAAAAATATCGACCTGTTCATTGGCGATATTACAAACTATGAGTTTCTAAGTAAGACGCTGCGGCAGTTTGAACCCGAAGCGATCGTGCATTTTGGCGAACAGCGATCCGCGCCTTTTTCCATGATCGATCGCGAACACGCGGTCATGACTCAGGTAAACAACGTCGTCGGCACGTTGAATATTCTCTACGCCATGAAAGAGGATTTTCCCGATTGCCACTTGGTCAAGCTGGGCACGATGGGCGAATATGGCACTCCGAACATTGATATTGAAGAGGGCTACATCACGATCGAGCACAACGGACGCAAAGATACCTTGCCCTATCCCAAGCAGCCCGGCAGTATGTATCACCTGAGTAAGGTGCATGATTCTCACAATATCCATTTTGCCTGTCGCATTTGGGGCTTGCGGGCAACCGACTTGAATCAAGGGGTGGTCTACGGCGTGTTGACCGATGAAACCGCCATGGACGACCTGCTAGTGAATCGGTTGGATTATGATGGCGTGTTTGGCACGGCGCTCAACCGTTTTTGCGTTCAGGCGGCGGTGGGGCATCCTTTGACGGTGTATGGCAAAGGGGGGCAAACTCGCGGCTTTTTGGATATTCGCGATACGGTGCGCTGCGTGGAATTGGCGATCGCCACTCCGGCGGCTCCCGGCGAGTTTCGGGTGTTCAACCAGTTCACGGAACTATTTAGCGTGGGCGATTTAGCCTCGATGGTTGAAAAAGCGGGGGGCAAGATTGGCTTGCAGGTTGAGGTGAAACATCTAGAAAATCCTCGGATTGAAAAAGAAGAACACTACTTCAATGCTAAAAATACCAACCTACTGGATTTAGGATTGGAGCCTCACTACCTCTCCAATTCACTGCTGGATTCTCTGCTTAATGTGGCGGTTAAATACAAAACCCGCGTCGATGAATCGCAGATTATGCCTAAAGTCACCTGGAAACGGTAATTGCAATGGGCGCTCATGTGCTGCTGTGGGTTGCAACTGCGATCGCGCCTAGATTAGGCGCGATTCGTGGAACGCTAGCGCCGCTTTCCACCGGAACCCCTATGGGAATCTCCATCAGCCCCTTTTACCTATTTCCAGAAGGGTCAGCCCTAGAGAAGAGCTATCAAAACTCCCAGAAGATAGCAACATCAGGGGTATCCATGTGCAAGCTATCCATTGCTCAACCTGCCGAAAATCGACATCGAATCAATTGCTTTGCTGAAGGAATTGGAGTTTTGTTAGACGGCATTATGGTCTCCATGGGTGTTCATGGTCTCTGCCTCCTCCCTCGACGTTAGCCCTACCGTTTACTGAAGCGTCCTATGCGTATTGCTCTGTTTACCGAAACTTTTTTGCCCAAAGTGGATGGCATTGTCACTCGGCTGCGTCATACCGTGGAGCAATTGCAGCGCATGGGTAATCAGGTGTTGGTCATCTCTCCAGATGGCGGCTTGACGGAATATAAAGGGGCGAAGATTTATGGGGTTTCGGGCTTTGCGATGCCGCTGTATCCAGAGCTAAAGATGGCACTGCCTCGACCGGCGATCGGAGAAGCGTTGACCCAATTTAAGCCGGATATCATTCATGTGGTTAACCCGGCTGTGTTGGGTTTGGCGGGCATTTTTTATAGCAAAACGCTAAATATTCCGCTGATTGCTTCCTACCACACCCACATCCCCGAATATCTTCAGCACTATGGGTTGGGAATGCTGGAAGGCTTGGTCTGGGAGTTACTCAAAGCAGGACACAACCAAGCGCAACTGAATCTTTGCACCTCGACGGCAATGGTGCAGGCATTAACCGAACATGGCATTGAACGGGTAGATTTATGGCAGCGGGGCGTGGATACGGAGATGTTTCAACCTCATATGGCAAGCCGAGAGATGCGATCGCGCCTCACTCAAGGTCATCCCGATGATCCGCTGTTGCTGTATGTCGGTCGCCTCTCGGCTGAAAAAGAAATTGAGCAAATTAAGCCCGTTTTAGACTCCATTCCCAATGCACGGTTGGCTTTAGTCGGCGATGGACCGCATCGACAGGCGCTAGAAAAACACTTTGAAGGAACCGCCACTTACTTTGTCGGCTATCTGCAAGGCTTAGACCTTGGTGCGGCGTTTGCCTCAGCGGATGCGTTTGTTTTTCCATCGCGCACGGAAACCCTGGGTTTGGTTCTGCTGGAAGCGATGGCGGCAGGATGCCCGGTGGTGGCGGCGAGGTCGGGCGGCATTCCCGACATTGTGGAAGATGGGGTGAATGGCTTTTTGTTTGATCCAACCGATGAGCAAGGGGCGATCGCGGCAACTCATCGGCTTCTGGCAAATCCTCAGGAGCAAGAGATGCTACGTCACAATGCTCGTCGCGAGGCTGAATGCTGGAGTTGGTCAGCCGCCACTCACCAACTGCACAACTACTATCAAGCCGTGATCGATGCTCAGGTTTACTCTGCCGCCGCCTCTTAATTCCAAAAAACATTTAGAGGCTGTTATTTGAAAATGCGGGTGAATTTTCTTTAGCGATCGCTAACGGTGAGTTTTAAGATCTAGCTTTTTGCTACTCGATTATCTGCAAATCTTCAAGACGCACTAAAGAATTTGAAAGTAATCATCCAGTCTAATCTCTGAAATAATGCAGCCTGCATCCGTAAACCTACAGTCGCAAAGGTGATTTAAATCACCTTTGTCTCACTATCTGGCTGAAAACCTTGCTGCTTCATCATATCTACATATTTGAGATACTGTGTTTTAACCGAGATTCCACCCCTTCTTAACCTTCAAGTGGGATGGTATCTAAGGGATATTACGTATCACACGTAACGAAATTGTTCGGAAGCGATCGCTTTCTTTGCAAACTCACCCTGACTGCTGAGGTTCCATCTGCTCATTCACACATAAAGAAGGATTATTGCTCTCATGGCTAAGAACGTCATTGTTATGATCGGGGACGGCTTCGGCTGGGAAATGGCTCGTGCGGCTGCCATCTACAAACAAATTCAAGAGGGAAACACAGGTACAAAGCTAAGCGACTTCTACACCTCAGGTGTAGGTACAGGACTTACTCTCCAGGGTTTGAAGGAATATACTCTTGCAACGACCTACGGCACAACCGTCGCTGGGTCCAACGGTGTGTTTAGCACTGGCAACTCTGCACTGACTGGTTCTGATGGAGTAACGGCTGGTAGCCCAATTCGACCCGGCTTCGAGTTCAACCCCAACTTCAACCCCGGCATCAATGCTTCTGGTGGTGCAACTGTTGCCAGTGGTGCTGTAGGAAACCTGGTTGGATATGATGTAGTCCGAGGTGGACTCTATCCTTGGGACCCTGGCTACTACGGTGGTATCGCGTCTCCGGGCTTTGATAAAGAGTATATTAAACTGAGCTATCCCGACTCAGCTAATACCGCAACAACTTTGTACACTGGCGTTAAAAGCTACAACAACGCGATCGGTGTTGACATTTTTGAGCAACCCCTTGAAACCATTTTGGCAACTGCTGCCATGACGGGTCGATCCACGGGCATAGTAACATCAGTGCCAATCGACCATGCTACTCCTGGTGCTGCTGCTGCAACTGTTAACCGTCGCAGTAAGTACGACAGCGAGTTTCCTGATCTCGACAGCATTCTGCAACAAGAGTTATCGATTTATCAGCCCACCGTATTGTTAGGCGGCGGACATCCCCTGTCTAACACGGCTGATCCCTTGCCTTCAGGTGTTGAAAACGCCCGTGATTATGGCTTTGTCACCAAGGATACCTATGACTACCTGGTAGCTAATCCTACTGATAACCGCTACGGGTATACCTTCGTAGAGCGTGGCAATAACGCCGCTCAAACTTTAGCAAGCACCGCAGCGGGCATCGACCCCAACAGCGGTGAGCGTTTGCTGGGTCTATATGGTGCCCGTGGACAAAACGGCAACCTACCCGTAAGTTCTGCTAATGGTGACTACAGCACCACGGGTCTAGATATGTTCACTATCAACAGAACCCAAGGTTTAAACCCAGATAGGGAGCGTCCTTTGCTACCTGGAGAAACCGATGCCTCTTTTATCGCGAGAGAGCGCAACGAAAACCCCACTCTCCAAAACTTGACCAGTGCGGCGCTTGACGTGTTGGGTAAAGATAAAGATGGCTTCTGGCTGATGGTGGAAGGCGGCGACATTGACTGGGCTGCTCATGACAACAGTATCGATAACCTGATCGGCACGATTCTTGATTTTGATAAGGCAGTTAAGTCTACCGTGGACTGGATTTTGGCAAACGGCGGCTGGGAAAATAACCAGTTGATTGTTACCGCTGACCATGACCACTACTTAACATTGAATCCTGACTTTCCTTCGCTAGTGCGAACCTTGGGTGTTGAGGCTTTAACCGACATCGATGACCCTAATGGAGCAGGAAATTTCTGGGGTTCTAACATTGATGCAAAGTATGGCTGGGGCAATCACTCTAACCGTACTGTGCCTGTTTACTATCAAGGTGCTGGCTCTGAAGTCTTAACCAGCTTTATAGGTCAAGATTTTAACAGCTACGGTTATCAAATTCCTGGATACGCTGTTGGTGTTGACCAAAGCCAGATTTACCAAACTCAATTGGCAGCGATCACCGGTTCTGCTGAGCGACCCGAAATTACAGGTCCTCAAGTGGTGAATGCTTACTTTGTCGCCGGACCTGGCAAGGATGCCGTCATTTATACGGGCGCATTTGATGACACCGTTTATGGCGGTGTTGCCCAGAACTACATCTACGCCAACAATGGTGACAACCTGGTGTACGCCGAAAATGGTGATGACCTGGTGTATACCGGATTGGGCAACGATCGCATCTTTGTCAACGGCGGAGACAACACGGTATTCTCTGGTGCAGGCATCGATTATATCCGGGCTGGCAACGGCAACAACGTCATCTATGCAGGTGCAGGCAACGATGACATCGTGCTGGGCGACGGCATCAACTATGTAGATGCGGGTACAGGGAACGATACTGTGTTTACTGGCTCAGGTAATGATGAAATCTTCGGTGGTGCAGGCGACGACACCATCCATGCGGGTGCAGGCAACAACATCATCAACGCAGGCGTGGGCGAAGATACCGTTTATGTTTGGGGCGGTGGCAAAAACACCTTTGCGCTGAACGCGGGTGATGGTTCTACCACAATCTTCGGCTTTGATGCCGATGACAAGCTGACTCGCAGTTCTGGCTTGGTGTCGAGTGATTTATTGACCGTCACGAAGGGCGAGTTCGATACCACCATCAGCAAGAATGGCGACTTGCTGGCAACCTTGAAGTGGTACACCGGAGATGTGGTTGCTTAATCGATAGTTTCAATCTTTAGAGTAAGCACTCTTTTGACTCAGGCGATCGCGTTCCTATTTACCGGGGGCGCGATCGCCTTTTTAACTAGTGTCTCTGTGACATCCACAAGACTTTACACAAACTTGATCCTTCTTGTAGCGTGTGGGACTTAGTGCAACGGCGATGGGAGTGTTAGTCTGCTAATGCTCTCAAAGCAAACAGCGTGTAATGCGTTACACGTTCAGCATTTTGGATAATCGTTAATCCTTTCTTACCTAATTTAAGGGGCACAGGTGTGCCTCGGCTTTAGAGTGAAAATCGCTTGACTCAAAAGCCTTTTCACCCTGTTCTTGGCTGACTCAAACTATCAAAATCTTGGTGTTTCCCCATTAATTCTATGACTGACGTAACCCTCAAAAGCTTTGCCTCCCTTCCCGCTGATACCTTTGCTGAAGGTCCCCCTTCTGGCAGCACGATCACTGGCAACACGAATGGACGAACCATTCCCTTTCCTAGTCAGCCTGTTCAAGGCTTTAGCGGCGTGCAATCTGCTGCCACAGGTCTATATTGGTTCCTGAGTGACAATGGTTTCGGTGCCAAAAATAACAGTTCCGACTACTTGCTCAGAATTTATCAGGCTGATCCCACCTTTCAAGGCGGTGGATCGGGCACTGGCGGCGTAAATATCCTGGGGTTTACTCAATTATCTGACCCTGACAAAAAAGTTCCGTTCAAAATTGTGAATGAGGCGACAGGCGATCGCAAGCTCACCGGAGCCGACTTTGACATTGAATCATTTGTCATTGCGAAAGATGGCACCATCTGGATCGGCGATGAATTTGGACCGTACCTGCTGCACTTTGATGCCACGGGTAAACTACTGGAAGCCCCGATCTCCACACCCACCCTCAACACCCTCAACACCTTAGATGGCAAGGCACCACTCGTAATTGGACACCGGGGTGCCAGCGGCGAACTGCCAGAACACACTTTGGAATCGTATCAACGGGCGATCGATCGCGGTGCTGACTTCATAGAGCCTGACCTGATTTCCACCAAAGACGGCGTGTTGATTGCCCGTCACGAACCCATTCTGGGTGGCACAACCGATGTTGGCAGTCGCCCCGAATTTGCTAGTCGCAAGCGCAGTGGCATCATTGATGGCGTTTTGTACGAGAACGAATTCTTCGCCTCTGACTTCACCCTGGCAGAAATCAAAACCCTCCGGGCGGTCATGCCCCAAGGTTTTCGGACTCAGGCATTCAACGGTGTGTTCCAAATCCCAACCTTGGAAGAAGTGATCAACTTGGTCAAACAGGCAGAAGCAGATACGGGTCGCAAAGTGGGCATCTATCCCGAAACCAAGCACCCCACCTACCACGACAACTTGGGCTTATCCCTAGAAGAACCCCTGCTGGCAACCTTGCAAACGACCGGATTCACCGATCCCAGCCGCGTCTTTATCCAGTCGTTTGAAGTCTCCAATCTCAAGGAACTGAACACTAAAACCGACATTCCCCTGGTACAACTGCTGGATGCCTACGATGTGGATTACGCCACGGGCGCTCTGCTGTATCAGGATGCATATGCCCGCCCCTACGATTTCACGGTGAAGGGCGACAGCCGCACCTATGGCGACTTGCAAACTCCCGCAGGATTAGCCGAAATTGCCACTTACGCCGATGGGATTGGACCCTGGAAGCGGATGATCGTTTCCGTTAAGAACGTGGATGCCAACAACGACGGTAAACCTGATGACTTGAACAACGATGGGGCGATTAACGATGCTGATCGCGTGACGCTGCCGCCTACCAGTTTGGTGCAAAATTCCCACGCAGCGGGCTTGTTAGTGCATCCTTACACCTTCCGCAATGAAGGACGTTTTCTAGCATCGGATTACAACGGCAACCCCAACCGTGAGTTTGAGCAATTCATCAACTTGGGTGTCGATGGCTACTTCACCGATTTTCCTGGCACGGGCGATCTGGTGCGCGACCAAATTACCTCATCGTTGGTTCGCTCACCCGACAACGTGGAAGTAACCGCCAAGACTCCATTCAATACCTTAGATGGCAATCAGCCGCTTGTGATTGGACACCGAGGCGCGAGTGGTTTGCGCCCTGAGCACACCCTGGCAGGTTATAAGTTGGCGATCGCTCAAGGCGCTGACTTTATTGAACCCGACCTGGTTGTGACCAAAGATGGCGTGTTGATTGCTCGCCACGAACCGATGTTGGCAGTGGTGCAACTCAACACCGACGGCACGATTCGGCGCGATGCCAATGGCGTACCCGTATTGAATACCACCGACACCAGTACCGATGTCTATTCGCATCCAGAGTTTGCCGATCGCCTCACCATTAAAGTGCTGGATGGAGTGCGCGTAGCGGGCTGGTTTGCGGAAGATTTCACCCTGGCGGAAGTCAAGTCGCTGAATGCGATCGAGCGTCTCCCCGCTCTGCGCGGCACTGAGTTTGATAACGACGGGTTGAAAGTGCCAACGCTGCAAGAAGTGATCGCGTTGGTCAAGCAAGTTGAGCTAGACACCGGACGCAAAATCGGCATCTATCCCGAAACCAAGCACCCGACGTTCTTCCAGGCTCAAGGCTTTAACACCAGTCAGTTGTTAGTCGATGCTCTCGTCAGCAACAGTTTCACCGATCCCAAGCGCATCTTTATTCAGTCCTTTGAAGT
>JBGSWI010000004.1:0-5538 GCA_041752515.1 Leptolyngbyaceae cyanobacterium
TACTTGTTTGGGGTCGCCTGAAGGCGATCGCTTACCAAACAGGCGCAACGGTTTATCAGATCAAGCATGGAATGCTCTCAGGTTACTTGATTGCCCAACTCAAGCATCCATCTGTTCAAATGACTCTTGCGTAAGTCCTGACTATAAAACCTGTACCGAACTGCCAGACTCAACCGCCAACCCAGAAGGCTTGAATTGATTCTGATCAATGAGCGCATCGCGCTCTACTGCTGCATGATTGGATTTCGGAAAGACTGCGTTTTTTTTACGGTACAAGCGCTATTTAACAGTTTTAATAATATTGGTTCACACTGCTTTTAATATGAAGACTAAAATGATCAAATGCCGAAGCTGACATTTGTAAAGTTGCTTAGATTTTGAAGACTTTTCCAAATAAATCGTTAGTAAAGTTTTTCGAGAGATGTTGAAATCAAACTACCAGCTAAGTTTTTCATCACAAACTAATCACCGATACCAAGAATGGATTGCTCAAGTACAAGAAAAAGTATTTTTAGCAGTTTCTATAGAGTTGCTAAAAAGATTAGTTAGAGACAGTGAAAACATAGTTTCCGAAAGGTTAAAGTCTATACTTAAAGATAAGGATGTTTGGAATAAAATACAAACACTTAGTGGCTTCAAGAAAAATGAAAGAGAGCTTAGCGATCCGCTCATAGATTCTAGCCGTAAACTTCTTTTGTTCAGGAAGTTGATCTTATGCCTTTCTATAACTTCGGCTCCTTTTAACGAATCAAAACTTGTAAGAAAAATCCTAGATAAGATTCCAGAGAGTTCAACTTCAATAGTTTTAGAAGAATTGCTAGATGACTTTATGAAGAAGGAGCAACATAAACTTTCTCCAAATGATGAGAATCCTTTTTTAAGAGAAATTAAACGAGCCAGAACGATCGATGAGTACTTTGCTGATATTTCAGAAACGGAAGATGATGAAGATTATTTTCCAGACAAAGTGGATAAAGAGATTCAGTCTATTCAATTTGAGAAGCAGAAAAAAACTTTCACAGTTAGTTCTAATAATCAGCGTAGTTCTGAAGAGGGATCAATCACAGTTGATTCTGAGCTTAGAGGATATATTCATTCTGTTTTGTGCAACCTACATAGTCAAAATAATTTAGGAGATTTTGTTCAAGATTATATTGCTCAGTTGGAAAATCATGCGGATATGATGCTTTATATCAACAGACCAGCATATAAACTTGCACTAAGAATAAGAAACATTCTCATATTTTCATATTCTAATGAAAACCAATCCTTTTCAAAAGAAGGAATTTCGAGAACTTTGAGTAAGTTCAAAGAAACTTTGAATAGGAACTTAGAGATAAACTTGTCTTTTAATTACATCCAAGATCTTCAAGATCTAACCACTCAACAAGAATATTTTCAAAAAACCATTTATAAGATTGCTTGTAAAATTCAAAATAAAATTATTGGTGGTACGAATCCTGAACTAGAAAATCTATCTAAAGACTTTGATCCCAATTCAAGAGAAGACCTAGAGTTTTTAAGTAGAAATGTTCAACTACTAGATGATTACCGTGAAATTTGTTTAGAAGAGCTTCATGTTTCAGTATCTAATCTAAGTAATCACTGCTGCCAAGTATTAAAAAATACTTCCAATTTAGCGACTCTAAGAAATGATTTGAATCAGATTTTTATTGATGTGGCAAAGCAGATTGCCTCAGTCAAACAAATTGAATTCGCCGAAGCAAATTTTGAAAAGCGGATTTTTGGAAATAATTCTTCAAACGCCCTTCTTGAATTTTCACGTCATCTCCTTGCTAGTGTAGATTTTACATTCGAGCAATTCAGTAGAGAAGTTGACGATATTTTTAATGAAGAAGGATTCGCCGATGAGATTTGTCTGTGCTTACACGAGGATCTCAAAATGGACTATTTATGGGACGTTTACTTTCCCGTAACTGGTATTAGTGTTGGCAGTAAATCTCATGAAGATTTTTTTCATGAATTAGCATACTCACTAAGTGAAACGCATGAAATCAAGTTTCTCTCACCAGAAATTTTGAAGTCTGTTTCTATAGAAGCAACTTCATCAATTGAGGGAGGACCTATTGTGTTTGCATTTAAGAATGCAAGTGCATGTGCATCCTTTAAAAGAATTAGAGCTGGTGATTCTAAGCAAGCCTTAAAGATAGCTATCACTCAGTTGGTCGATTCAATGGAGCTTCAATGGTATCTAACAAAGCATGGACATCAATACAAAGTTGAGCCTCTTACAGAAAACTCTCAAATCACTGCTTTCTGTAAGCAACAATTCAATAACGTATCTTCTAGTCCAAACTGGTGGATAAATTCTCTATCTTTCAAGAGGGCCGGAACCTGCAACTATGATTTGAGTGAAAAAACTAGAAAGTACTTAGCAATTCCAGCACATCTCATAAAAATCTTGACTCACAGAGCAGAGAGTGCTGATCTATTAAGTAAACTTGCACGTAATATCCTGCACGGCATTAAGTTATTTAGGCAAGGATATTTTTCAGAGAATTTGTCTGAACGATTTCGATTGTATTGGACTATTACCGAAACTTTGTTTTCCACAGAAGTTTCTTCTAGCAAAACAGTAAAACATTTTGTCCCTTATAGAGTGTCACTTTTTCAATTAGGAGTCACGAACCTATTGAAATCAGGAGAGAAATATGAATATAGACAGGTGCGTATATGGATGCGGGAAGATATTGAAGATCTATATACCTTTGTCAGAAATCCTCTTATTCATGATGGAGTTGAACATACTCCTGCATATGAAAGGTTGATGGATAGATTTGAATATATTGTTTCTTCAATCTTGAAAACTCTAGCAATTATCGTTACATATAAAACTCTTCCAGATGATTTACTAGAAGAAGGCATGGAAGGAATTATTCAATTTATGGAAACGCAGCAGCCCAGCTTAGCTCTCATACAGACAGAACAGTAGGCACCTGCATTTTTTTGGATCAGCGATCTCGTTGAATTATTAATGAGAATATTTTCGCGGAGGGACGTGAAGTGCGATTGCCCTCCTTACTTCACCACACTCTCGATCTTCAGCGTCCCAAACTTGGGCGACCAAAAACCCTCCCGTCCTTCAAAAAACGCAACCTCCTTACATTTTCCGCGCCGATTTTCTAGTAGTGAGCAGCGCAACATCACCTTTTCCTTTCCCTCCTTCGTGTAGCGATACCGTTCCAGCAATGCTCCACACACCGGGCAGGGCACATCCGTAAACGCTTCTGGGTCAGGAATGCGCTGAGCGTAGGGCACCTCATACCGTTTCCCCTGGGGATTCCAGAACATGACTGCTCCACAGCTTGCCGCGCCACACTTGAGAAAATGATTTGCCTTCAGCTTTTTGGATTTAGAGGGAACTTTGCTCATCGCTTCCCCACACTTGGGACAGGCGGTTTTAGTCACGCTTGCCTGCGGCTTTGACTGGGTTGAGCTTGGCGATCGCGCAGCGGCAGGTTTAGCGCATCGCGCAACCGTAGAGTTTCCGCTTTGAATCGCATTTGATTTCAGCAGTTGACCTGCCTTCTCCAACGCAGGTGCAAAATAGGTGCGGTGCCAATCGGTTAGATACCCTTGCCAGTCCTGCTTCCCCTGGGCGATCGCGTCCAGTGCAGACTCCATTTTTGCCGTAAACTCTGGCTGAATCAACTCTGGTAGTAGTTTTTCCAACGCCTGATCCAACGCCAGTCCCAACGCGGTGGGTTGCAGTTTTCCCTTCTCTACCTGCACATACTCGCGCTCCTTCAGCGTCTTGATCGTAGGAGCATAGGTGCTGGGTCGCCCAATGCCCTTACGTTCCATCAACTGCACCAGCTTCGGTTCCGTATAGCGCGGTGGGGGTTGAGTCTGCTTCTTTTCTGAGTCTGCTTGTTTCAGCGTCAACGGCTGTCCCTGCTGTAACACAGGCAGTTGAGTATCAGCACTCAAGTTATTCCAATAGCGGGTATAGCCGGGAAACTCGACCACCTGCCCTTTCGCTTCCCAATACACCGAACCGGATTGTGTCACAACTCGCGTTTTCCGCAACCGAACCGGGCAACACTGAGAAGCCACTGCTCGATTCCAGACCAACTCATACAGCTTTGTCTCATCTGCACTCGCTTGCAGTTGGGCGGACAATTGATTCACATCCGTAGGACGAATCGCTTCGTGCGCTTCCTGTGCCCCTTTCACTGCCCGATGTCGCGTCATTTTGCTGGGCACATTGGTTGGATCATGCTGCTCTAGATAGTGCCGCACGGCTGCACAAAACGGTTCAGCTAACATCACCGAATCCGTTCGCATGTAGGTAATGTAACCCGCTTCATAGAGCGCCTGTGCCACCTTCATCGTTTTATCAGGACTAAAGCGCAGTTTCGCACCCGCTGCCTGTTGCAACGAGGAGGTGATAAACGGAGGCGGCGGCGATTGATGGGCGACTTTCCCTTCGACGGTGACGACTTGATGCGGCGTAGAACGAGCGATCGCCACTAATCGATCTGCCTCTGCCTGACTGGTTGCCTTATCGGATTCCTGGCTTTCCTTGCCTTCTGCTGCATCATCCGGTTGTTCAGTTGCCGCCGCCGAGTTTATCCCAGGATTGGCATTCAGTTTGGCACGATAAAACGCCTTAAACCCTTCCCCATACTCCACCCAAACACTCCAGTAGTCCTGGGATTTGAACGCTTGAATTTCCTTTTCTCGCGTACAGAGCAGATGCAGCGTGGCACTTTGCACCCGACCCATGGACTTTGCGCCAATGTTGAGCTGCCAGACCACATGTTTGCTGCCCTTGTAGCCCACCAGCTTATCGAGACAATCTCGCGCCCTTCCAGCCGCAATCAGGGATTGATCCAACACTCGCGGTTGGGCGATCGCGGCTCTAACCGCTTGGGGCGTAATCTCGCTGTAGACCACCCGGCGCGGATTCTTGAGTCGCAATTCCTGTTGTAAATGCCAACCGATGGTTTCACCTTCGCGATCAGGGTCAGTGGCAATGTAGACCGCATCCGCTTGCTTCACTGCTTGTCGTAGGTCTGACAGCACCTTCTTGCCTCTGGCATCCCTTGGCATATAGCGACACTCGATGCGCTGGTCAAGCAGGTCAAACCCCAAGGCATCCTCGCCATCATTAGCCAGTTCGCGCACATGCCCCATGCTGGCTCTCACGATCCAACCAGGACCGAGAATCTGACTCAACTTCTTGGATTTGCCCGGACTTTCAATCAACAGCAGGTTCGCCATGTAGCCAGTTTCCAATCAATTTCTTAATAGTACAGGCGCTCTGAAAAAGAGGAAACGGTACTGAATGGGTCTCGATCAAAATCCTCGATCTGTAAAACCCATTATTCTGATTCTCCTTTAGACTACAAATTGGTTGCGTTTGAGGACAGGAACCTGACTGACTGACAGATTTTCTCGCATGTGGGCATTAAGCAGTACTGAGTCGTTGTTCTAGGGGAATAGCACAATCGACCGTAGTGCCTCTAAAGTAGAGGGGTTGGCGCTTGACGAGGAGAGATTTTGAGGGGATGC
>JBGSWI010000005.1:0-7114 GCA_041752515.1 Leptolyngbyaceae cyanobacterium
GCATCCCCTCAAAATCTCTCCTCGTCAAGCGCCAACCCCTCTACTTTAGAGGCACTACGGTCGATTGTGCTATTCCCCTAGAACAACGACTCAGTACTGCTTAATGCCCACATGCGAGAAAATCTGTCAGTCAGTCAGGGCGATCGCCTCTAAAAAGTGGGGCAACTGAAACTCGGTTAGGTGCAGCGTCATCCTGTGGGCTTCAATTTTAGACAGATCCAACACATCATTAATCAACATCAACAAATGTTCTCCACAGTGCTGAATCGTATTGATCCCTTTCAATTGCTCAGCAGTGAGCGAATCGCCGCATCTAAGAATTTGGGCATAGCCGAGAATGCCCGTTAGCGGGGTTCGCAGTTCGTGGCTCATATTTGCCAAAAACTCGCTCTTGGCATGATTCGCAATTTCGGCAGCTTCCTTCGCAGTTTGAAGCTCGACTTCAGCGACTTTGCGATCGCTAATATCTCGCGTAATTCCAATGCAGTAAAGCACCGCACCCGATTGATCACGTACTGCCGATAGGTTAGAAATATGCCAGCGCCAAGTGCCATCTTGATGTTGCACTCGATATTCTAAGCCTGAGATGAGCGTGTTTTTTTGCATCAGTTGATTGAACTGCTCGATGCAGCGTGGGCGGTCATCAGGATGAACAACAAGAGCGACTGAACGCCCGATAATATCAGCCGGATCATGCCCTAAAATCAATGCCCAGTTTGGCGAAACATAGGAAAAGATGGCATCGGGAGTCAACATATAGATAATGTCGTTAGCGTTCTCGACAATGCTGCGAAACTGGAGTTCACTTTGGCGCAGGGCGACTTCTGCTTGTTGGCGTTGATCTGCCTCGTAGGCAAGCGAGATCAAGTCAGCCAGCGATCGCACAAAACTTTGTTCCTCCACTGTCCAAGGTCGAAAAACATACAGGCGCTCTATACACAACACGCCAATAGTTTCTTTACCGAGCCTTACGGGAGCATCCAACAGTGAGGCAATGTGATTGGGCTGCAAATAAAAATGGGAGAGTTCTTGAGTTCGGGGGTCACTGTTGGCATCGGTGGTCGCGATGATTTCGTCCGCTTCAAGGGCTTGAAAATAAGTGGGATAGTCGCTAGAGAAAATCTCAATACCTGCGGTATGGCGATCGCTCCACAATTCATATAAATCTACACAGTGAATGCTAGATTTTGCAGCGGTATACAGCCAAATGCTAGCGCGCTCTACGGCTAAAGCTGTAGCGGCAGCAGCGGTCATTTCTTGCACCGCCATACGCCAGTCTCCTCGACTCAACGCAGCGCTGCGAGTCAGGTCATCAAGGGTCGAATTTCGTAAATCAAGCTGCTGCTTGCTGTATGCAAGAGTAGTTTCAGCCCATTTGCAATCCGTAATGTCAGTGTTGATGTAAATTGCACAGGGTTGCCCGTCTAGTTCAACTAATTCTGCGGATAAAAGCGCAGTGCGAATGATGCCCGCTTGGGTGCGATAGGCGGTTTCTAAATTGCGGATACTTCCGTTTTTTTGCAAACAGCGTGCAATAGCGATCGCGTCTTTTGGGTTGACCCATAGCGGTAGCTTCAAAGCATTTTTACCTAAGATTTCGTGTTGCAAATAGCCAGAAAGCTCAAAGAAACTGTCATTGGCTTCTAAGATTTGTCCATTCGCTAATTGGACGATCGCCAGAGGATTGGGAGAAGAGCGAAATGTTTTGGCAAATTTTTCATCTGATTGGCGAAGCGCAGTGGCTTGCAGTTGCACTTGCGCTTCTAAAAGTGTTTTTGATTCTGCCAGCCGCTGAAAAAATAGACGAATGAACCGAGCCGCGATCACTCCCAAAGCGATCGCGCCGACTAAACCGAGTAACAAAAATAGAGCTTGCCGCTCACCCGGCAAAGATAGCCAGCCCATTAACCCTGGATAAAAACACATCAATCAAAATGGATGCAACAACAATTGTTTGCTCTAGCCGGAAAAATTACGCCCCCAGGACGATGATAAATCAACAAATTAGGGCGATTGTAAGATTCTAATCGGTCAAACCTTATGCGCTTGTAATATGATGATTAATCAGTCTTAAAATATATTTTGAGACTATCCTCTAGACTCATAAAAAGATAAGTTAGTCCCATTTAAGACAGGTTTCAACTTGTTCCTGTTTATCAGTGCTGAACCAGAAATTTACCCAAATAGCTTTTATATTTGTTTGCCAAGTTAAAATGCACAAGGGGATTCTGGCAGATTTCATACGAGTTAAACGCAATGCCTGAAAATATGAATAGAGACGCAATTTTTAATGGGATCAAGCAAAAACCCTGGTTAATGGTGCCAGTGCTTGGGCTAATTCCGTTGCTCACTCTACCGTTTGCCAAAAGTCAATCGTCATTACCGCCGACCCCGGTCGTCGCTTCATCTCCGGTGCTGCCTTCGCCCGCAGTAACGCCGCCGACAGTAGTGATATTGCGATCTTCTTCTAAGATGCAGTCTCCTCGCCCCTCTTCAACGTCTGTTCCAGTTCAAGCGATCGCTCCAAAAAAGTCGGTGGAGCCACCTCGTAAACCCACTGCCGCATCTATTCCTCTCCCTGCCGATTTGGCGGTTGATGCGGCAATTGAAATGAGAGTGGCGATCGCGGCTGGGGTGACCAGTTTGCCGATTAGCACATCTACGGGCGGGGTGATATTGGATATTAATGGGCAACCGATTCATGCTCTTCCGGCGCAATCTACTTATACGTTGCAACCTGATGGACAAGGAATGTTGATAGATTCAATGCAACTGCCATCGGTGGTCGTGATTGACTCAAATCCCAACGGATTGATTCGAGTCGGCGATCGCGATTATCGAGGGCGAATGCTAATTGTGCTTCAGGAAGGGCATTTGTGGGCAGTGAACTATGTCAGTATGCAGCACTACCTCTACAGCGTCGTGGGCAGTGAAGTGTCCCCCAGTTGGCCCATGGAAGCCTTGAAAGCTCAAGCGGTAGCTGCACGCTCTTATGCGTTGACTTATCACATTAAACCTGTTAATCGTCAGTATTATGACATGGGCGCAGATGAATATTATCAGGTCTACAAAGGAATTGAAAGCGAAACAAGCACCACCCGGCAAGCCGTAAATAGCACGGGAGGTGAGTTTGTCAGCTATCGCGGTGGAGTGGTGGAATCCCTGTATGCAGCCACAGACGACATTGTAATTGAGGCATTTCAAGAAAAGGGAATGAGCCAAGTGGGGGCTTTAGCGCTAGCAGAAAAGGGACATGGATATCGTGCCATTCTTGGAAATTACTATACCGGAACTGGAATCGGGCGAATTGAAATGGATATGGAATAGTCCTGAGGTGAAAAACTTACACATTTATCACAAAGGCTTCACCGTAGCTTTACCCACTCTAGAACCAGCCAGGTTACTTTTGGAACATAGGTTGTGTGGCATCAACTGAATGTGAGAAATCGAAGCAGCAGCAGTAAGGGGGCTTATTGCTGCTGCTTTTGGTGTGAGGCTTGTATCAGTCAGTTCACCAAACCTCAAAAACAGTTGACGGGATGAAGTATCGAGTTAATTTTTAAGCAGATATTTCGATGGGGCGATCGCCCGATAGTTCAAAAGCTGCATGGATCACCTGAAGCGCCTTTACACCATCGGCTTCAGATACCACACAGCTAACTTTTATCTCGGAGGTGGCAATCATTTCAATATTAATCTGGTGACGGGCAAGGGCGGCGAACATTCGGGCTGCTACCCCCGGTTGTTCCACCATTCCCGATCCCACAATGCTGACCTTTGCGATCGCCGCATTCAGCACAATATCGCCACAGGCTAACTCCGGTCTTGCCTCTTCTAGAGCAAGTCGAGCGGCTTCCCCATCCATTTGTGCCACCGTAAAGGCAATATCCCGCGTTACGACATCATTGAATATGCGACACCGCTGAGACTGAATAATCATATCCACGCTGATATTTTGGGTGGCTAAAAGCTGAAAGACTCGTGCCGCCATCCCGGGGCGATCGGCAATAGCACGAATGGCAATTCGCGCCTGCTTCGGGTCAAGCGCCACCCCGCGAACCGGGGGCAGGGATAGAGGTGTCCCGTTTTTTGAATGCCCAATTGACCTAGACGATCGCGGCTCCCCAGTGTTTCCCGCTGGATAGGGAGAGCTAGTGAGATTAAACGTGTGGCAAAGTGCCGCGATCGCCCGATCACAATCCGCTGCTGCCACCACGCAACTCACCTTTACCTCCGAAGTAGAAATCATTTGAATATTGACACCCGCCGCCGCCAGCGTCGTAAACATCTGCGCTGCCACCCCCGGACGACCAATCATCCCAGCCCCCGCAATCGAGACTTTCGCGATTTGCTGCTCCACCATCACCTCCGCTGACGTGGTGGTAGGATTGCCGCCGCAGAGCGCCGGAATAATCGCGCTAGCCACCGCTTCAGCCTGTCTCAAAGACGCATGAGTTACCGTGAAAGCAATATCGTTCGTATTCTCTTCATGGATGGATTGGATGACCAAATCCACATTTAAGGCTTGAGAGGCAATTTCGCCAAATAATCGTGACGCAACACCAGGGCGATCAGGCACCCGCAGCAAAGAAACCTTCGCCTGATCAGTATCAAATTCCACCGCATCCACGGCATCGCTAAGCTCTAACCCCTCCAGCGATCGCGGCTTAGGTGAAGGCGACATCACCCAAGTTCCAGGTTCATCCGTCCAGCTAGAGCGCACCACCAGCGGCACCCCAAAATTGCGGGCAATCTCCACAGCACGCGGATGCAGCACTTTTGCACCCAAACTCGCCAGCTCTAGCATTTCATCGCTCGTAATCTCCGCCAACAGTTGGGCATCCGGCACCAGTCGCGGATCGGTTGTGAGAATGCCGGGAACATCCGTATAAATCTCGCAGTAATCAGCATGAAGCGCCGCCGCTAAAGCCACCGCCGACGTATCTGAGCCACCCCGCCCCAGCGTCGTAATTTCTAGCTCAGTAGCGCTGCTAATCCCCTGAAACCCCGCAACCACCACCACTTCCCCTTGAGCCAAATGTCGCTTGAGGCGATCGGGTTCAATTCGCAAAATCCGCGCACGGCTGTGCTCTGCCTCCGTCACAATGCCAACCTGTGCCCCCGTCATCGAAAGCGCCGGTTGTCCTGCTGCCTGCAATGCCATACTCAGAAGCGCGATCGTCACTTGCTCTCCCGTAGACAACAGCATATCCATTTCACGCCGACTCGGATTCGCCGAAATTTCAGTGGCAAGCTGAATTAACCCATCGGTCGTCTTGCCCATTGCCGAAACTACTACGACTACTGCGTTACCCGCATCAACGGTTCGCTTGACCCGTTGGGCAACCGCCTGAATACGCTCCACACTTCCAACCGACGTACCACCATATTTTTGAACAATAAGCGCCATGACTGTGCCTCATCAAACCTGACGCAAAAAACTTTTACACTTGTTTACCAACCAAAACACAGTACTCACTAAACCTCAACCCTATCTAAGTTAATCACTCTGGTGTAAACCTATTCTTTCGTTAGATTGCCATAAAACTATCCCTTGGGAAATTAGAAATTGTTAAAAGAATGCAAATCTAGACTTCGAGACTTAATATTAGACTATAAATGAGACTCATGAATCTCGACTGAGACCGAATTGCGCTCAAATAAGATTGCCGGGACTCAATTATAGACTTGCAATGAGTCTTTAGTTCTTGTTTTGAGACTAGCTTAATTGTCTTGAAAACTGCTCCTCTTTCTGAAAGAAAAGCAACTAATCCGAAAAACAGCTAGATTATTTACAACGTGCGATCGATATTATGCTATTGTGAGTAACTGTGGAATGCGGGTCGATGCCCGAGTGGTTAATGGGGGCGGACTGTAAATCCGCTGGCTATGCCTACGCTGGTTCAAATCCAGCTCGGCCCATCCACAGCCTGCCCGTGTGGCTCAGTGGTAGAGCACACCCTTGGTAAGGGTGAGGTCACGAGTTCAATCCTCGTCACGGGCTTTCGCTAATGTACGTTCGCACATTAAATGTCGCAATTCGCAAATTAGTGTCGTTTCTGACGCAATTTGTCGTTTTAGATGCTTTTTCCGCAAATTAGTGTCGTTAATCATCGCACTTCTGCTTTTCGCAAATTAATGTCGCTAATTACTAAGGGTGTGCTCCTTTCAGTCCTCCTTTAGAGCTAAAACTAAATCGCATTGAATTTGGAAGTATGCTGACGGACGCTCTCTATTTCGCAAAAAACTCAGCTCCCCCATCTCTGGGAAGGCGATTGCGACCTTCTGAGAGCCTTCCAGTTAACACTTTATCTCGGAACTTTCAGCCCACCCATCTCTGGGAAGGCGATTGCGACATGCTCATACACTTCTAGGGGCTGGACTAAGTAGCCTTTCAGCCCACCCATCTCTGGGAAGGCGATTGCGACGCGATCGCCCAGACCGTAGTAAAGCAAACAGCCTAGCTTTCAGCCCACCCATCTCTGGGAAGGCGATTGCGACGCTGCCGCCGCCATTGTTGCGGCGATCGCAGTAGAGCTTTCAGCCCACCCATCTCTGGGAAGGCGATTGCGACTCCCAGCGCTAGAATCCTTTTCTCGTAAGCTCTCCAGGCTAGCTTTTGGCAAACCTGTTTTAGAAGTACCCTTTCGGTTTTCTTACAAGCTCACTCTGGCAAGTTTCAAATCAATGAAAGCTTCACCCGAATACGGTTTCAAGGTTTTGGCAAACCTCCTAGGGTTTTTGACCTCGCTTCGGTTTGCCAAAAATTATTGGAGGACTCCCCCTTGATCGGAGGCGATTCGGTAGCTGCCACCTCAGTCACACTATCCCAATCAACATGTTGAAGAGATAATGCTCCTGTACCTTCAGATGATGAAGGCTTAACTCACTTCTGCTGGGTGCGCACCTGCGCTACATTTGAAGAACAGACTCAACGAATGCAGCTTTCCATCCCCACACACATCTCAAAATAAAATCTGTACCAGGATGCAGTCAGCGAGCGGACAGCTACTAGGGTCGGAAAGCACAGTCGTCTCACAACGACCAAACTGACCCATATTTTTCACAGTTCAGCGGCTCATAGAGCTTGAACTGCTGCATGCGCTATTGAATC
>JBGSWI010000006.1:0-34454 GCA_041752515.1 Leptolyngbyaceae cyanobacterium
ACGGTTTCGACGTGCTGGCGAACGTTATATTGTGATGCAGGTCGAGAGCGAGCTACCTCTCGGAAATCAATGGCTCAAAAAACAGTACATGCGAACAACATCGTACCCTTTGCTCGTAAGCAAGCACTAGTTGCTGCCTAACAACCCCTAGCGGTTCGAGCGTCCGTCATTTGACTCCGTTAAGGATGATGGACCAACCCCCCAACGGATGCTCCAGTTCACCGCCTCTGGTTGGTAACTGGCTAAGACTTTACCAGAGAATCCTATCGTCCGGGATAAAGGACGATTCCCGCGTTGAGGATCAGAAACGCTAAACCTGTGAACGAGTGATGTATTAATACCCAGGGCGGACACGGGTTCGACTCCCGTCAGCTCCATTAATTAGCAAAAGAATAAGTTAAATTGGGGCTTATCACGGTAAGCCTCAATTTTTTTATGAAGCTATATTTATGGAAATAACACGCTGTCTGCATACTGCGATTTGGGTTGCCGATCTGGAAAAAGCAGACCATTTTTATAGAACGGTGCTGGGTTTGGAGCGATGCGATCGCGCCCTCAAATTTCCTGGTGCCTGGTATGAAGTGGATGGATATCAAATTCATCTGATGCTAGGCACCCCAGCAGACCTAAATAATCAGGAAAAGTGGGGACGAAATCGACATATTGCCTTTGCAGTGGCAGATTTGGAGGCGGCAAAGGCACAATTGCAAGCGCATGAGTGTCCCATCCAATTGAGTGCCTCTGGGCGCGCCGCGATTTTTTCACACGATCCGGATGGAAACGTTGTTGAGTTGAGTCAGCTATAAAAGCATTACCCCTTTCGCAACCGGATAACCATGAAGCACCTGATTCCATCCTCAGTCCTCGTTGGAGCGATCGCCCTGCTCGGCTGCAATATCTCTGCCAGAGAAACAACCTCTTCTGCACTTCGCACCAAACCAGCCGTCAAACTAACGGCAGCGCCAAACTCAGCACTGTCTACTGCGGAGAAAGCGGTGCTGAATAATCTATTGAAAAATACTGAAAAATTAGGACTTTGTAAAGATTATTCGGATTTGGAAGCAGCAAAGCGTGCATCTAAAGTCTATAAACTGGCAAACCAGCAATATTTTGTGGTGCTTCAGTGCTTTCTGGCAGCATACCAGGGCAATTACGAATTTTTGATAGTCAATCAACAGCCTGGTGCCAAAAAAACAGTGACGAAACTAACGCTGACTGAATTTGTGGAAAATCAAGCGGGTAAAGTTCAAAAAGTTGAGAGTTCCTCGATCGGGGGATTACCAACTTATGATCCTAAACAGCGAGTGTTAACCGTCAGTTCTAAGTATCGAGGCTTGGGAGACTGTGGCTCTAGGGCAAAATATCAGGTACAGAATGGCGGGCTGAAACTGCTGGAATTCAAGGCTAAGTTTGCCTGTGATGGCAAGTTGGAGCCTTTTCAAACGTTATATTCACCAAAGTGAAAGCTAAAAAGTTGTGAATTGCACTTGAAACACGTTGGCAAACGCGATCGCCACTTGTGATCTCACCTCAGCCACTTGAATGCCTGGAATAAACTGTTCCAGGCTGCCCACGGCTTTGTTGGCAATGCCACAGGGCACAATCTGCTCAAAGCCACGCAAGTCGGGGCACACGTTGAGCGCGAACCCGTGCATCGTAATCCAGCGGCTGACTTTGATGCCGATCGCGGCTACTTTGCGATCGTTCAGCCAAACTCCCGTCATTCCTGCCACTCGCGATCCTTCCAGACCATGCACCGCCAGCACCTGAATCAGCACTTCTTCTAGTTGGCGCAGATACCAATGCAAATCTTTTTGGTAATGGGTCAAATCCAAAATCGGGTAGCCCACCAACTGCCCCGGACAGTGATAGGTCACTTCGCCGCCCCGCTCAATTCGCACGAGTTCATGATTAGTGTGTGCCGGATCAAATTTGAGAAAGTTTGTTGTGGCACCTTGACCGAGGGTGTAGACGGGTGGATGTTCCAGCAAAATTAGCACATCTTCACAATCGGGCGAGTTTGAGTGAGCTTTGCGTTCAGCAACCAGCGATCGCTGGAACTCCCAAGCGGTTTGATATGGCTCAACGCCTAAATTGATTAACCTGCACTGTCTCAATCGATTCTTAACCTGAAGCAACAAATCACCATAATTCACAGAATTTTGGAGGTGATAAACATTCATTTAAACCCAGCCTTTAACCTTGCTTTAAAACATCGAGAGAATCAAGAGTAATTCTGCACAAAATCAGGTCGATTTTAGGCTGCTGCAATCAAGAATTGTCAAGGCTTGCAAAGCATTCTAAAGCTGCGTGTTTGGAAGAATTCAAAGTGCTAGGGTAAAGTTAAGAACCGACTAGGGTTCAGTTAAACCTATTCTTTATCAGTTAAACCTGTTCTTTAAAGGAGAAAGCTCCATGAAGCTGGTTATTCAAGGCAAAAACATCGAAATCACCGACTCCATTCGGGAGTATGTCAATCAAAAAATTGAAAAGGCGGTCATGCATTTTCAGCAGATGATTACCGAGGTCGATGTCCATCTGTCGATCGCTCGCAATCCTCGGATCAACTCAAAGCAAACGGCTGAAGTGACGATTTATGTCAATGGTTCCGTGGTGCGTGCTGAAGAGGGTAGTGAAAACCTCTATGCCAGTATTGATTTGGTTGCCGATAAGATTGCTCGTCAACTGCGGAAATATAAAGAGAAACGCAATGCCAAGCAGTATACGGTGCCCAAGGGAATTGAAGAATTAATCGAGCAGCCGCCCGTTGATCAGCCGAATGTGGATGATCTGCTGAACGATCGCACTCCAGAGCTTCCGCCTGAGGTGATTCGGACTAAGTATTTTGCGATGCCACCCATGAGCGTGCAAGAAGCGATGGAACACCTAGAAATGGTGGATCACGACTTCTATGTATTCTGCAATGAAGCAACAGGCGACATTAATGTGTTGTATGAGCGCAACCACGGAGGTTTTGGAGTGATTCAACCCCGCCACAGCAATGGACATACTCACAACGGCAAGAATAGAGAGGGTATTGCGCCCCCCTCAAGCCTATCCTCAGTTTAGACCCCACTTATTAAACCCAACTTAGGGCGTTCGCTGTTCATAAGATACCTCTGATAGCTAGACCGTTTAAGTTTTTTAGCGATCGCTTCAACGAAACGCTGAGCCACTTAAGCGGTTTTTTCATATTTTGCAGCATTGCTTTGCAGGGGTCGCTATGGGGTAAGCAAAATTGAGATGATGATCGCCGCGATCGCTAAAACGACAGACGACATAATCAATCCAGCCGCAATGTTACCGTTGCGAATCTCTTCCCGGTAATCAATCGGGTCAACCTTATCAAACAAACGCAAACACCCATAGAAGATCAACACGCTGACTACAGACCACGCGATCGTTTCTCCTAGCTTTTGCAAAAACGGCATCATATAACTACCCCGTGCTATTCCTAGTTTGAACTCTTTAGCTAAGCGACTATTATGGTATTTGAAGCGACAAGGAATCACTAACCGGAATGAATTAGAAACCACCTGTAGCAATTTATAGCAATTTGCGGATTAATCCGCAGGTGATGTTTTATTGTTCCAATAGCAAGTTGCATAATAGGTGCCTAACCGGTGGATTAGAGTTTGTTACAGTAATTGTCATTTTGCGATCCCCGATGCCTTTATCTCCCAAGACTCAACTCACAGCCAAATTTATTGACTTTTTCACTTACTTAACGCTGCTTTCAACTGCGGCGATTTTTGCTTGTCTAGTGGTCAGCCCGATTTTTATGCGATCGCTGGTTTCAAAAACCATCCAGGTAGACCCCGATACTCCTGCCCAACTCACCCCCATTCAGCTTAAAAAAGAACCCATTGGGGCACTGCGAATTGATGTCAATGCCTCCATTCCAGAGAATCACTGGGTCACCTACGAAATTCAGCTAAAAGACTCACAGGGTCAGGTGATTGCCAGTGGCATTAAACAAGCTTGGAGCGAGTCGGGCACTTGGGCAGAAGAGGGAGAAAGCGGCACTTGGGCGGAGGATGATTTGGTGGGCGGCTTAGATATACGACCCACTCAAGCAGAACTCGTGACCGTCACCTTAAGCGTATTGGAATATACTGACCTCTCTGGAAAAGAGAGTGACCAGCCTGTTCCCTTTGAAATCAGCGTTGTCAATGGAGTCGTAGATACTCGCTATCTCTGGACAGGCATAATTGGCACCGCATTCCTGGCACTTTTCGCACTCTTGACTACGCCTTTTTCGGGCAAGGTGATCATTGATAAATTTATTGGCGACAGTGATATTAGTGGGCGCGGCATTTTGGGGGGAACGAACCCCTTGGTGAGGATGTCTGTGAAGATTAAATCTGACGAACATTCGCCGCGATCGCTGAATGTGCTGCTGGTAATCAACGATGGCAATGGTGAACCACTCTATTCCAACAGGCATCTAGTCAACCTGTCGTTTAAAAAATCAGAGGGTGGTAAAGTCACTGGTGCCACCGGCAAACTAAACGTCTTTTTTATCTTAGAGCCGCGTAGCTCCTATGGATTCCACGTCGAAGTTACCCCCGATGCCACCGTCGATCGCACCGCGTTGATCGTTCGCGAACGCTGCAAAACATTGGTTCCTGTTTCAGTCACCTCCTTAAAATCAATCCAATGACCAAATTGTTTGCCTTGCTCGCAATTCTCCTAGCCGGAACCACTATTTTCTATGGCTTTACTCAACAATCTGCCTTAGTGCTGCGACAAGAGAAGCAGGATAATCACTGGGTTCGCAATGGCACTCAAGCCTCTGGCTCCTATCGAAGCGGTGTTTGGGTTGCCTCACCCACCCGTCAAACCTATGGCGGTTTTCGTGGGGGAGGTCCAGGTGCTGGGAAATAGCAGAAATATGAAGCATCAGGATCATCATTCAAATGAGTGACATTGCCTGGGTTAAAGAACACCCGCTCAGCCGTCGTCAGCGGTGGCTATTATTGCTGACGGCGGCAGTGTCGTCTGGCTCTGGGCTGGCGGTGGAATTGTTGCTGGGCACACTGGCTAGCTATTTGGTTGGCAATCAAGCCTTAGCTTATGGCGTGGCGGTGGGTGGTTTTTTGGCGGCAATGGGGCTGGGTGCTTATCTCAGTCGATTTGTGGCGGTCAAGGGCGATCGCGCGACTCAACAAACCCAACTGCAAACGGCTTTTATTTGGGTGGAACTGATGATGGCTCCCCTCAGTGCCATTATTCCTTTAGCGTTATTTGCTCTATTTGTGGTCGATGGTCCTTTTTGGATTGCCTTATTTTTGGGAACCATCCTATTGGGAAGCTTGGCAGGCATGGAGTTACCCCTGATTACTCGTCTGTTAGAGCAAGATAAAAATCTGAAAGACACCCTCTCTGGAGTGCTGGCATTAGATTATGTCGGAGCGCTTTTTGGGGCGCTGCTGCTGCCGATTGTGCTGCTGCCGCTTTTGGGCATTTTTCCCTCGGCGGCGCTAATTGGGGCAATTCCAGCGGGAATGGTGGTCTTGCTTGCCCACAGCTTTCCGGCGCTGCGCCAGTGGAAACGCTGGGGATTGCTGATCGGGTTGGCGCTGCTGGTGTTTGCGCCGATGACGATTCCCTTGGGCGATCGCCTAGAAAACAGCTTATATAAAGCCCCCGTCATCACCCGCATTCAATCGCCTTACCAGCGCGTTGTTTTGACCCGCCAAGGCTCCGACTTGCGCCTGTTTCTAGATGGCGACCTGCAATTTTCTACCCTCGACGAATATCGCTACCACGAAGCCCTCGTCCATCCTGCCCTCAGCGCCAACGTCGCCCTGCGCCCCAAAGCAAATCAAAACCCCAAACCTCAAACCCCGAACACAGCCTTCCCAACTCAAAATATCTCCTACGGAGACGCTACGCGTGGGCAAAGCCAGTCCGCAGGACTTACAAAACTTAAAACTCAAAACTCCCTCCCCTCCCCTCGTCATATTCTTCTACTCGGCGCAGGCGATGGACTCGCTCTCCGCGAAGTGCTGAAGTGGCAAGATGTGCAAAAAGTCGTGCTGATCGATTTGGATCGGGCAGTTGTGAATTTGGCAAAGCATCATCCATTTTTAGTCGCAGCAAATCATCATGCCTATGCTGATCCACGAGTGCAGGTGATTCAAGCCGATGCTTTTGTGACTGCGCCCACTCTCAGCGATCGCTTTGATGTGATTATTGCCGATTTTCCTGACCCCGATCGCGATGTGATTGCCAAGCTTTATGCCCAAGGGTTTTATCGGCGGTTGCTCTCTCGGCTGGCTCCCAACGGCGTATTTGTTACCCAAGCTTCAAGTCCATTTTTTGCCCCCAAAGCCTTCGCCTGCATTGCCGAAACCCTGAGATCCGTTGGGCTAAACGTGTATCCCTATGTCGTAGATGTGCCCAGTTTTGGACTATGGGGCTTCGTCATGGCATCGCATCAAGTGATTCAACCGAATGGCTTAGACTTGCCCATTGCCACTCGCTTTTTAGATCAGGCGACAATGCAAAACTTATTTCAACTGCCAAAAGATATTCAATTGGGCAATGTAGAAGTGAATCGGCTTTCACAGCCGATCATCCTCAAGTATCAGGCAGATCCACGCTGGGCAGCCTACGATTAGGAACGCATGACGAGTGATTCACCCGGCAATCATGATACCGTTTTAAGTTTTAAGTTTTAAGTTTTGAGTTTTGAGTTACCAGACTAAGAAACATTGCCGCTTCCAGCAGATCTTCTGTCGCGTTTCAATTTGAAATGGGTATGAGTTCCTGTTGCTTGTGGGTTTCGGCTTCGCTCAACCCACAAGTTTTAGTGGGCTAAATCAAGCGTGATCAAGGGTGCGCAGAATTAATTCTAAGTAGGGACGAATCAGTTCTGTTTCAGATGCAACAAAGTTAGCCGCGATCGCATCTTGCAAGTTTTGATATGCCTGTCTGCAATGGCTATGCCGCTTGTGTGCCAGCAGCATTGTATCTAACCAACCCAGCATTTGTTCTTTAAACAAAAGTTCGTCATCTCGCAAAATGGATAGCGCAATGTAGCGCACAACCTCCGTCATATCATATTTACACCGTGCCCCATGCTGCTGAATTAAATCTGGATAAAGTTGGGCAAGTTTTCGGAGAGCCAAAACTACGAGCTTATCACTGTGCTCCTGTAGGTGCCGATAGGCACTAAGGCGAGCCATATAGCTTTGAATATAGGACTCTAACGGATAAAGCTCTTGAGAATCTAGGTAGCGACCATCGGCATCTAAAACCGATTTATCAAGTTTGTAGTTAAGCGTATGCATAGGGCAGATAGTAAAATTAAGAACCTACCTTTGAGAGTGCCCTGAGAAAGGTTTTATGGAGCGGAATTCACAAATTTGAAAAAAAACGCAGCTTTTCTTAACATTCGCTGCACATTGAGGCTCATATTCATTGCTTAATCGACTGCTTTTTGACTGATTCTCTACCTGTTAATCGACCTATGAAAATTTTATTAGTGGAGGACGATCAAGCCACTTGTGCCCTGCTCGAAAGCTCACTGGGTGCCCAGTATATCGTTGAAGTAGGAGCGAATGGGCAATCTGCGATCGACTTAGTGGAACAGTTTAGCTATGATCTCGTGCTGCTAGATGTGGGCATTCCTGAAGTGGATGGAATTAGCGTTTGTAAACGGTTACGTGCTAGAGGGTGCCAGGTGCCAATTCTGCTGCTGACCGCTAAGGACAAAGCCACCGATCTCGTTATAGGTTTAGATGCTGGCGCAGATGATTATATGGTCAAGCCATTCAATATTTCAGAACTGCTAGCGCGGATTCGAGCCTTACTGCGACGTGGCAGAACTACGGCTCCTTCGACGGTTAGCCATGGGGAGTTACAAATGAACTGTGTGGCTAACGAAATTCGCTATGGGCAGCAAGTGCTTCGCTTAACGCCAAAAGAATATGGCATTTTAGAGCTACTTCTATTGCATCCTCAGCGGATCTTTAGTCGCGCCGCTCTCATCGATCGCCTATGGGAATTGGATGACTCACCCACCGAGAGCGCTATCAGCAGCCATGTTAAGGCAATTCGGCAAAAGTTGAAGGTAGCCGGAGCTAGCCAAGATTTGATTGAAACAATTTATGGCTTTGGGTATCGCTTGCGATCGCTGAAAACGTTGACATCCACACCCCTAGAATCAGTATCTTTAGAAGCACCCAACGGTGCAACTGAAGCTGCAACTAAAGATGCCGAGTCGATAATGCAAGCGCTATGGGAGCGGTTCAAGGATTCCTTTGATGAACAGATTGATGTTTTAGATCAAGTGATTGCTGCATTGGAAACGGGGAATTTAACCGATGATTTGCAGCAAACCGCCAACCAAACCGCTCATAAATTGGTGGGATCGTTGGGGGTTTATGGGTTTCCGCAAGGGTCTATCATTGCCAGACAAATTGAAGGCTTATTGCAGGGTGAGGGGCAAGTGCACCCGTCTAAATTTTGCCAAATGACTCAACTCGTGGCTGCATTAAAGCAGGAACTTCAACGATCGCCCCAGTTGAGCCATGCACCCGGAGAGAGTGCCCCGTCGCCCCTTTCTGCGATGCCCTTGGTGTTAGTAGTCGATGATGATCAGCGATTGACTGACTGCCTAAAAGTAGAGGCAACCGCGCGATCGCTCCAGTTAGAAGCCGCTGACAGCTTGGCGCAAGCTCAACAGATTGTAGAGTCCACCATACCCGATGTAGTGTTACTCGATATCACCTTTGCAGACAGTAGCGAAGATGGTTTGATCTGGCTAGAAACGCTCAAACATCAGGATCCTCAGCTTCCAATATTAGTGTTTACAGCACACGATTATCTTTCAGAGCGGGTAGCCGCCGCCCGCTTAGGAATCCAGGCATTTCTGCAAAAACCGATCGCTCCAGCCCAAATCTTTGAGGCAATTCAAGCAACCTTACAGCAAACCAAGGCTCAGAGTTTGCGACCCCAACCCGCGATCGCGGGAAAAGTGTTGATTGTCGATGATGATCCTGCAATCCTCCATCGAGTCTCGCAAATGCTGTCACCGTGGGGTTTGCAAATCACTCCGCTGCTTGAACCCCAACGCTTTTGGAAAACGCTAACCGAGGTCGTTCCAGACCTGCTAATTTTAGATGTAGCCATGCCCGGATTAAATGGAATTGAGCTTTGTCAGGTAGTCCGAAATGATCCCCGCTGGGGTGATTTGCCCATTCTTTTTCTGACTGCCTATCAGGATGCAAAAACGATTGTGCAAGCCTTTGCAGCCGGAGGCGATGACTACATTCGCAAGCCAATTTTAGAACCAGAGTTGATCGCTCGTGTGCTGAACCGTTTACAGCCAGAAAAAATTCGTCGCCAGCAATTTACAGCCGCTTTTATCGATCAGCCCCTGGATGTAGAGGAGACAGCATGACTCAAGTTGCTTACACTATTTTGATTGTGCAAGACCGCTCAGATGATCGCAAACGGCTGCGACGCTACTTGCTCCAAGGCGATCGCCCCCTCTACAGGGTGCTTGAGGCATCCACCGGAGCCGATGGGCTAAACCAGGTTCGCACTGTTTGCCCCGACGCAATTTTGCTGGATGACACTCTGCTCGACATGACGGGATTGCAGTTTTTGCAAGCTTTGCAGAATGAACCCTTCATGGTTCCTGTGGTGGTTTTGACGGATGAGGAAGCCTTTTCAGGAGAGACAATCCAGAATGCTCAACAGTATTTCAACAAGGCAACCTTGACAATGGAGACTTTGCGGCTAGCGCTCCAAGGTGTGATGCAGCAAGGAAAATTGCTCAGTCAGGTGGCAGAGTTGCGCAGTCAAACCCATTTCACCTTAGAAGCGTTGGGTCAGCAAGTTGAGCAACAGCGCCTCGTGATGGAGATTACTCAACGCATTCGGCGATCGCTCAATCTACAAGATATTCTCCAAACCACCGTGGATGAGGTGCGGCAGTCTCTTCAAACCGATCGCGTCATTATTTTGGAGTTTAATGATAACTGGAGCGGTACGGTTGTAGTGGAATCCGTGAGAACTCCTGAAAGAGCGATTCTTGCTACCCATATCTACGATCCTTGCATGGGGGAAACTTACATCGAACCTTTTAAGCAAGGGCTGATTACGGCAAAATCTGATATCTACGCCACTGCCGATATTAGTGCCTGTCATCTGGATCTATTGTCGAAGTTTGGGGTGAGGGCAAATCTGGTCGTTCCGATTTTGCAGGGCAACGACCTCTGGGGATTGCTCATTGCCCACCACTGTGTTGCGCCGCGATCGTGGCAGCCCTCCGAGATTGATCTCTTACAGCAACTTGCAACTCAAGCCGGTATTGCCATTCAACAATCTGCCCTATTCGAGCAAGCCCAAATTGAGTTAGCCTCTCGCAAGCAAGCAGAACTAGCGCTACAACAGCTTAATGCTGAGTTAGAGCAACGTGTGGCAGCGCGCACGGCTGAACTGACCCAAGTGAACGATCGCCTTCTAGAAACTTTGCTCATCCAACAGCGAACTCAATTGATCCTGCAAGAACAGGCACATCTGCTAGATTTGGCTCACGACACCATCATCACCCATGACCTCAATCACATCATCACGTTTTGGAATGAGGGTGCCGAGTTTATGTATGGTTGGACGAAGCTAGATGCAGTGGGCAAAGAAACTCATACTCTCTTGCAAACTCAATTTCCCTATCCGCTAGTGGATATCAAAGCCGAGCTTCTAACCCAGGGCTACTGGGAAGGGGAGCTAGTGCAGACTCGTCGAGATGGCTCAATGATTACGGTAGATAGCCGTTGGGCATTGCAAAAAGATGAGACGGGCAACCCGATAAAAGTACTAGCCATTAATAATGACATTAGCGATCGCAAACGAGCAGAAGCCTCCCTCCATCAGCAAGCTAGGCAAGAACAATTACTGTGGCGAATTACCCAAGCGATTCGTCAACCGTTGGAGCTTAAAACCATTCTCAACACGGCTGTGATGGAGGTAAGACACCTATTACAGGCAGATCGAGTGGCTGTTTATCAATTTGATTCTGACTGGAATGGCACTTTTATTGCCGAGTCGGTTGGGGCAGAGTGGATCGCTCTGGTGGAACCTCATACTCAAAAAGTGTGGGAAGACACTTATCTACAAGACACGCAGGGCGGTCGCTTTCAGAATTATGAAACCTTTGTGGTTACCGATATCTACACCGTTGGATTGCGCCCCTGCCATATTGAACTGTTGGAGCAGTTTCAGGCAAGAGCCTACACGATCGCGCCGATTTTTTCGGGAGAAATACTGTGGGGATTGCTAGCGATTTATCAAAATTCTGCGTCTCGTGAATGGCAAGCTTGGGAGATCGACCTATCTCAGCAGATTGCTAGCCAACTGGCGATCGCCATTCAGCAAGCCGAACTCTATAGCCAATTGCAGGTCGAACTGCAAGAGCGCAAGCAAACTGAAGCCGGTTTGCGAGAAGCCGAACGCCGCTGGCGATCGCTCTTTGAAAGCACCAATTTAGTCGTGGTTAGTTTAGACCTGATCGGCACCATCAACGCCGCCAATCCTTTCTTTCTCAAATTGACAGGCTATGGCGAAAGCGAAGTGACGGGTCAAAACTGGTTCGATTTATTTATTCCCGCCGATCAAGTGCAACAGCAGCGACACTTGTTTCAAGACCATCTCAGACAAGAATTTTATCCCTCGGCTCAAAGCAAAATTTTGCTCAAATCAGGCGAACAAAAGATTATCAACTGGAGCATGACGCTGCTGCGAAACCCAAAGGGCGACATTATTGGCGTAACCAGCATTGGCGAAGATGTAACCCAACGGCAAGCGGTCGAAAATCTTAAGGATGAATTCATTTCCATCGTTAGCCATGAGTTGCGAACGCCTCTAACCTCCATTCGTGGGTCGTTGGGCTTGTTGGCAACGGGCGTGATGGACAGCGAACCGATCGCCATGAAACGGATGATTGAGATTGCCTCAATTGACACGGAACGGCTCGTGCGCTTGGTCAACGATATTTTAGACTTGGAAAAACTAGAGACGGGCAGACTGGCGCTAGTGCGAGAATGGTGCGATGTTGCCGACTTGATGCAAAGAGCGATCGCGGTCATGGAAAGCAGCGCCCAAGAAGCCGCCGTGCAGTTAATCGTCCAGCCCCTATCAATGCCAATTTGGGTTGCCCCCGATCGCATCATTCAAACCTTAACCAACTTGCTCAGCAATGCCATCAAGTTCTCGCCCAACAGCACCATTTGGCTGAAAGCTGAACCCCAGATTCTATCGAGACTAGATGAACCAACGCTCACCCTATCTCACCCCAGTCTTCCAGCCTCAACGTCTTCCTCCCACATTCTTTTCACAGTCAAAGATCACGGTCGCGGCATTCCAACCGATAAACTGGAGAGCATTTTCGGTCGTTTTCAGCAGGTTGATGTTTCCGATTCTCGCGATCGAGGCGGCACCGGCTTAGGGCTGGCGATTTGCAAATCAATTGTGCAACAGCACGGGGGGCAAATCTGGGTGGAAAGTATTTGGGGGCAGGGCAGCACATTTTTCTTTACCTTGCCCCTGCAAGCTCAATAATCGCGCTTTCAAATAATCTCGCTTTTAATTAACATTTGTAGATTGCGGGTATTTCGCCAATTTTTCTCTGTCAATGTGGATACGCTAGATCAAACCAGGGGCAAGCCGCGATGACCAGTAAACGAATTTTGGTTGTGGATGATGAAGAACGGATTCGAGAAGTAGTGCGGATGTGTTTGGTGAAGCTTGCCCAGTGGGAAGTGATGGAGGCGGGTTCTGGAGAGGAAGCGATTCAAGCCGCGATCGCCCATGTGCCAGATGCTATTTTGCTCGATGTGTCTATGCCGGGAATGAATGGTCTCGAAACGCTGCAACAGCTTCAGCGTCACCCTAAGACGGCTTCAATTCCAGTTATTTTTCTGACTGCCAAAGTCCAACCCAATGAACAACTCCAGTATAAACAGTTGGATGTTGCCGGATTGATCGTCAAACCGTTTGACCCGATTCAGATTTCAAAGGCGATCAGCCAACTTCTAGGCTGGAATTAATCGATCAGACTCCTCGCAGCTTAATATTTCTTCACAATTCAGGATAATTTCTCCACGTTTTCTCCACATTTTTTGCTTATTCTGGAGCCGTCGCTAAGCTTTTATACTCAGAAACTCAAGTGATTCAAACCTGCTCCATTTCAATCCAATTGTTCCGAGTCAACCGTTGGAGTGATTGACGTGACGGCTAAGCAAATTTTAGTGGTAGATGATGATGCGGTGATTTGCGAAGTGGTGGCAGCCTGCTTGCAGCATTTAGGAAACTGGAATGTGTTAACAGCGGCTTCAGGAAAAGAAGCCTTGCAGCAAGTCACCACTGAAAAAATAGACGCGATCGTTCTTGATGTGATCATGCCTGAAATGGATGGGTTTGCCGTTTTGCGATGCCTGCGTTCTAATCCAATAACTCAGCCGATTCCAGTGGTGCTACTCACCGCCAGCAACCATTTGCCCAGTGGCGATCGCCTTCCAAAATTAGGCGTGGTGTCGATTATTTTGAAGCCATTTGACCCAGTTGACTTTGTGCAGAAAATTGCTCAAGTTTTCCAATGATGGGTGACTGCAAACACTTTGCTATGATTCGCAAAGAAACGTAGTTAAATTCTTGTCGTTCTCCAAACTTTCTCCATAATTTTCTCATATTGTAAAAACAGTGCGATTTGAAAGATTCCTCAACTTCTTCTGCGTCTTTCAACCGTCATCTGGTTTTATGAGAGAAATTTAAAATGAATGCTTGCCCTTGCTGTTCTCATTCTATGTTGCGCCACGTTCGTCAGCATCAAGTGTATTGGTTTTGCCGGAGTTGCTGGCAGGAAATGCCTTTATACGATCAAGGAACTCGTTCCGCTTTATCCCCGTCGTTAGCACGAGAACTAGGTCTTCTAGCACGCAAACATACGTTGCTAATCGCTTAAACAAAATATTTTCCTGTGGATGATTTAGCAAGTTTTTTAGCAAATTTTGAGTTGTTTTTTAACAAAATTAACATGAAGATTGTCGATCAGCCCTATCAATGCACCGTTTCAGGAGGAAACTTTGGCACCTGGCAATTGCAATGCTACTTGCAAATTTTTGATTCAACGCCGGGACAACAAATTGTGGTGGTGTCTGATATAGGCTGCAAAACAGGATGGTTTTTTTCCTACAAAATTGAACAACTGGCAAACCAAATTGTTCAAAAGTTTCAATTAGAACGCGATCGCTTAGTTTGGATCGAACATTGCCCCGCCGATATCCGCAGACCCAAGTGCAGCGGATTTAGCCAAGTTTCGTTTCAGTGGCAGGGAGGGAAAGCTATCAATCCGCAGTGGCAAACCCTTGATAAAAAATTGACAGCAACCTTAAACGAAACCCTAACTCAATTAGTCGCTGCTTGAAAGTTTAAATATTGATCTATTAATTCAACAATTATTAATTCAACAATATTTACTCATACTTGCTTTATAAAATAGTCTGCGGGTTGGGCATAGCCAAAACCCAAATCTGAAGGCGTTGTAAGTTGCCAGATTACTATTAATTGCCAGATTACTATCGATTTAATAGGAAAGATTAAATTTAATAGAGAAAATTAAGTTGATTAACTTTTAAACAATGTCAATCCTATCGAAGAGGAATCTCTCTGAGGTAAGAGTGAAGTGTGGAGTTCAATAGAGAGAATGGAATGATGTCTTTCCAAATTCCTTGCTCTTAGCTTTTACCTTTAGAAAGTTTGTTTAACGTTATGAATGGTTTATCTCCTGAAATATTGCCACCAGCCGACTGCATTTTAGTCGTCGATGACCTCTCTGACAATTCTTTTTTATTGCAAACCATGTTAGAGAGTGAAGGCTATCAAGTTGAGGTAGCTAACAGTGGGCAGTCTGCCTTAGACAAGGTTGCTTCCCATCCGCCGGAACTCATCCTTTTAGATGTGATGATGCCAGAAATGAATGGGTTTGAAGTAACGCGACAGATTCGGAGCAACCCTTGTCTGCCGTTTATTCCTATTCTTTTGGTCACGGGATATAGTTCGTTGATGCCTGCTGAAGGTTTTGATGCAGGAGCCGATGGTTTTATTCGCAAACCGATTAATTTTGATCATTTGCTCCATCAGGTTAAAGCGATCTTGCAGCCGATTCAGTCGATTGATTCCGCTATGCAGACCGAGTAGACCGAGTAGACCGAGTAGACCGAAAAGCTTGGTTGGAAATGCCCCCAAAAGCTACCCCTTCAAGTAGTGCAGAGCGAGTCGAATCTATCTCTAGGGTAGGAGCTACATTAATTGGTTATTCACTATTCTTAGGGTAATGAGACGCGCTTAGTTATCGAGTGCTACTCCTCTCAAAGTATTGATTGATTCGCTCAATACCTCTTTCTTTAACAAATCACCGAAAATTTAAGGAGCATGACTATGAAAATCTCAAATCTGTCCAAGTTTGCTTTGACCAGCACTGCCGCGATCGCGCTTGCTACTTTTCCTCTTTCTGCCTTAGCTCAAACCACCCCTGGCAGCGGCACCGGTACGATGTCTCCTTCCACCACTGGCGAAAGTTCTTCCTATGGAACAACCAACACAACCAGAGAAGACAACAACATGGACTGGGGCTGGTTGGGCTTGTTGGGATTAGCCGGATTGGCAGGATTGCGCCGTCCTAAGCAGGAAGAACGCACCACTCGCTATGAGCCAACGGGCACTGCCTCGACTCGTTCCGACATTCGTTAGTTTTAGCTTTCTGTAATAGTTAAATCGTGGTCATCTATAAGCAGTAGAGGGTTTAACTCCCCCTACTGCTTACTTTGCTGTTTGCCTTTGCTTGATCTTGCGCTTCGGCTTGGCTCAGCCCTCAATTCATACTCGACGCTCACTAGATTTGCAGGTTGAGCGTAGCCAAAATCAAGCTCTGCGGATGGATGTTGGAGGGTCGAAAACACCGAAACATCTTTCCTCAGGGGGTTGTATGAGCTATTTCATCTAATCTCCACAGCACAAATTTGGAGAAATGATAATCTAGACTCATCAAGTTTGGTTTTCAGCTTTTACACTTTTTACACTTCTTATATTACGTTCTATGACCCGTGAGCCAGCACCGTCAGAATCTATAGTTGAACCGAGCGATCGCGCATTTCAAAACCCCACTGATGCTGCGTTTCCAATTGTGGGGATTGCGGCTTCGGCAGGAGGGCTAGAAGCGTTTACGCAACTATTAAGTCATTTGCCCATTGATACGGGCATGGGCTTTGTGTTGGTGCAGCATCTTTCTCCTGACCACGAAAGTTTGCTGTCTGAGATTTTGGGGCGGGCGACTCAAATGCCAGTGATTCAGGTGCAAGATCGCATGGAGGTAGAACCGAATCATGTGTATGTGATTCCGCCCAATACCTCAATGACGTTAGTAGATGGATTGCTGCACCTTGCGCCTCGCATAAAGGTGTTGGGTCATGGCTATATGCCGGGAGATGTACTATTTAATTCGCTGGCGATCGATCTGGGGCACAAAGCGATCGCGGTCGTATTATCGGGGGGCGATGGCGATGGCTCTCGTGGCTTAACGGCAATTAAGGCGGCAGGTGGCATCACCTTTGCCCAATGTGAAGACAGCGCCCAGCACGACAGTATGCCCAATACGGCGGTGGCAACGGGCAATGTAGATTTTGTGTTGCCGCCGCAAAGAATCGCCGAAGAAATTGCCAATCTGAGTCGTCATCCGTTTATCGTTCAGCCCGCATTCCTCACCCTAGCACCGGATAGCCCCAGGAAAATCAATGCCCTGTTTGCCTTGTTTGCGCTACTGCGATCGATTTCTGGCGTAGATTTTTCTCTATACAAACACACTACTCTCTATCGCCGAATCGAGCGCCGGATGCTGCTGTATAAGGTCGATCAGCTAGATGAATACGTCTCCTATTTGCAAACCCATCCAGCAGAAGTACAAGCACTTTACGAAGAAATTCTGATTCACGTTACGAGCTTTTTCCGCGATTTAGAAGCATTTGAAGTGCTAGCTCAAGATGTGTTTCCCATCATTACGCAAAATAAATCTGCTGATCCCATCCGCATTTGGGTCGCGGGTTGCTCTACGGGCGAAGAGGTTTACTCTATTGCCATTTGCTTACTAGAGTTTCTTAGAAACAAAGCCATTCATCCATCCATTCAGTTGTTTGCCACGGATATTAGTGAGGCGGCGATCGCCACTGCCCGATCGGGCGTTTACACCGCCAATCAAATGGAGGACGTGTCGAGCGATCGTCGCAGTGCCTTTTTCATTCCCTTAGAAAACGGCAGCTATCAAATTTGCAAAGCGGTACGAGAACTGTGTGTGTTTGCTCGGCAAGATTTGAGCAGCGATCCTCCCTTTTCTAACCTAGATTTGATCACCTGCCGCAACGTGTTGATTTACATGGGAGAGACGCTCCAAAAACGGCTCATGCCCATTTTTCATTACAGCCTCAAGCCCACGGGTTTTTTGATGTTGGGCACTTCAGAAAGCACCGGAAAATCTTCAGCTTTGTTTGAGTTGGTGGATCGAAAATCCAAGGTTTACACCAAAAAACTCAACGTTGCCCGACCTCAGTTTTCCTTCACAACGAGCAACTATCCTCTTGCTAAAGTGGAAAACCGTCAACCATTGGTTCAATCTGCCTCAGACGTGTTTGATTTGCAAATAGAAACCGATCAACTCATTGCCACCCATTATGCTCCGGTGGGCGTGGTAGTCAACAACAAGTTAGAGATTTTGCAACTGCGGGGCGACACCAGCCCATACCTTCAGCTTGCCCCCGGAAAAGCCAGCCTCAATTTGCTCAAAATAGTGCGTGAGGCTCTGCTAGCCGAGTTGCGGACGGCGATTTGTCAGGCGCAGCAGCAAAATACGGCGGTGAAAAAGGAAGGCATTTCCATGGGGGCAAACTCATCGCCCAACACGGTTAACGTGGATGTGATCCCGTTCAATCCATCGACCGGGGAAGAGTTCTATTTTTTGATTTTGTTTGAAGCGATCGCTCCTGAGGAGGGCAGCCCCATCCCTCCTGAAACCGATCCAGAAGACGCGCAGCAAGAGATAGTGCGGTTGAAGCAGGCACTTGCCACCATGACCAGAGAGCAAATCACGACTCAAGAGTATTTGCAGACTTTGATCCAAGAGCAGGAAGATGTCAATCAAAACCTGAAGGTTGCCAACGAGGAGATTTTGTCGAGCAATGAGGAGTTGCAAAGCACCAATGAAGAGCTAGAAACCGCCAAAGAAGAGATTCAGTCTACGAACGAGGAACTCAACACCACCAACGAAGAACTCCGCAGCCTCAATGCCGATCTTTATCAGGCAAATAATGATTTAACCAATTTGCTTGCCAGTATCAACATTCCAATTTTGATGTTGTCTAATGATCTGCGTATTCGCCGATTTACTCCGATGGCGCAGCGGTTGTTTAATTTCATTCCTGCGGATACCGGGCGACCCTTGAGCGATCTCCGCATGAACCTGAATCTGCCGGATCTAGAATTGTTGCTGTTGGAGGTGCTGGAAACCCTGGTGGTGAAGGATATAGAGGTGCAAACCCACAATGGGCACTGGTATACCCTACGGATTCGCCCTTATCGCACTCTTGAAAATCAAATTGATGGAGTGGTGCTGGTGGTGTTCGATATTGATGATTTGAAGCGAGGGGCGGCGGAGCTAGAAGCGGCGCGAAACTATGCAGAGGCGATCGTGGAAACGGTGCAAATTCCATTGATTGTGTTGGATGATCAACTGCGGGTTAATAGCGCCAATCGCTCGTTTTATCAGACCTTTCAGGTTGCGCCGCCCGAAACACAGCAGATATTGCTGTTTGACTTGGGGAATGGGCAGTGGGATCTGCCTGAGTTGCGATCGCTGTTAGACGATGTGTTGACCAACAATGCCAAGGTCGAAGATTTTGAAATTAGCCATAATTTTGAATCGATTGGGCAGAAAACGCTCTTGTTGAATGCTCACAAAATTCTCCACCTGGGCGACACTCGAATGTTGCTGCTGGCGATCGCCGATGTGACCGATCTCCGACAGTTTGAAGCCGAGCGATCGCAACTCTTGGCGCAAGAACAAACCGCCCGCCAGCAAGCGGAATCTGCCAACCGCGCCAAAGACGAATTTCTCTCTAACCTGTCCCATGAACTCCGCAATCCGCTGCATATTATCTTGGGTTGGGCAGGTTTGCTGCGCGCCCACACCTTAGAAAAAGCGGCTGTCACCCGCGCCCTCATAGTGATTGAGCGCAGTGCTAAGGCGCAAGCCCAACTGATTGACGATTTGCTGGATATTTCTCGAATTGCGAGTGGCAAACTCCATCTCAACAGCCAATCGGTCGATTTGGTGGTGGTCATGAATGAGGCGATCGAGTCGGTGCAACTGGCGGCAGAAGCCAAAACCATTCAACTGACGGCGCATTTAGCATCGGTGACGGTGTTGGGCGATCGCGATCGCGTTCAGCAAGTGCTATGGAATTTGCTCGCCAATGCGATTAAGTTTACGCCCAGCGGTGGACGAGTGGACGTTACCTTAGAGGCGGTGCAAAATTACGCCGAGATTCGAGTCTGCGATACGGGGCGGGGCATTCGCGCCGAGTTGCTGCCTTACATTTTCGATCGCTTCCGGCAGGGCGATTCTAGCAGCACAAAACCCAGTCAGGGTTTGGGGTTGGGCTTGTCGATTGTGCGCCACATTGTAGAATCGCACGGGGGCACGGTGCAGGCAGAGAGCCGGGGCGAGGAGCAAGGGACAACGATGATTGTGCGGTTGCCGTTGGGCGCGGCGCTGCCAACTGCGCCTGAAATCCGATCGCCAAATCAAGGAGAGCTAGCCAATCGCTCGATCGCGGAGGCGCTGCCCAGCTCACCGTCCTTGGAGGGCTTGCACATTTTGGTGGTGGAAGATGAACCCGATACCCGCGATTTGATTCAATGGATTTTGGAAAATGTGGGGGCGGTGGTGGTGGTGGCGGCATCCGCAAGGGCAGCGATCGCGGCGCTGACCGAATCGCCCATTCCATTTGATGTGCTGCTGTCGGATATTGGAATGCCCGATGAAGATGGTCTATCTCTCATTCAAGAAGTGCGATCTATGGATGCCCCCACGATCAGCCAAATTCCGGCGGCGGCGCTGACTGCCTATGCCAACGATCGCGAATGTCAACTGGCGATCGCGGCGGGGTTTCAAGTGCACATTGCCAAACCTGTGGAGCCGGTCGCACTGACCACCATCATCGCCACGTTAGCCAACCGGAGGTAGAAAGATAACCAAAATTGACGATTGCAATCAAATCGAGCCATTGCTGAATCAGTCTATGACTTGTAAAATTCGCCCTCACCCTAGCCCTCTCCCTAAGGGCGAGGGGACAAGATTTCGGCGGGGGGATGAGGGCAATTTAACACTCAGCCCTCGATCGCCCAGCGGGTTGAACACAGTCTAAACCCACACCATAATATTAAAGATCTGATCTTTTGTTGCCCAGTTGTTGCAATCCATCCATGGACTTGACCCCAGGTGAACTATGCCTATTTCTCCTCAACTAAAGATGGTGTATCGGCGCTTTCTAACGCTCCAGCAGCAGGCTGAAGAGTTACCCAAAAATCACCAGCTTATCTTGTTAGAAGCGTTTGAGGAACTTCAAACGGTTTTAGAGGAATTGCAGGTCTCTGAGGAAGAAGTGCGCGCTCAAAGTGAAATGTTGGTGGAAGCACGCCACACGATCGAGGCAGAACGCCAGCGCTATCAGGAGCTATTTGAGTTTGCCCCCGATGGCTATTTGGTCACCGACCCAGCCGGAAGAATTCAAGCTGCCAATCAAGCGATCGCTCAACGGCTAAAGGTGTCGCAGGCGTTTATGGTAGACAAACCGCTGGCGGTATTTGTGAAGCCGGACGATCGCACTAAGTTTTACCAAAAACTGGATGAATTACGTCAGATCAACAAAATTCAAAACTGGGAAGTTCGTTTGCGATCGCAGGTCTGCCTGCCGTTTGATGCGGCGCTGACGGTGGCTGCGGTGCGCGATTCTACCGATCAGTTGGTTAACTTGCGGTGGTCGCTGCGCGATATCACTGAGCGCAAGCAGCTACAGCGACTCACCGAATGGCTCAACCTAGAGCTAGAAACACGAGTGCAAGAACGCACAGCCCAGTTGCAGCAAGCATTTCACTTTGAAGCAGGGCTTAAACGAATTACGGATAAAGTGCGCGATAGCTTGGATGAAAGCCACGTCTTACAAGCGGCAGTAGAAGAGTTAACCCGTGTCTTGGGCTTGGCTTGCTGTAATACGGCGCTCTATGATAACGACTTAGCCACGTCTACTGTTTGCTACGAGTTTACGGCTGAAGGCATTCCCTCCTCGACAACTCTAGGTGAAGTGGTTTCCATGTCAACCTGGGCAGAAAACTACCGCCAGCTTTTACAAGGAGACTATTTTCAGTTTTGTGAGATGGGTATCCAGTTTGTGCGCCCTTACGCAATTTTGTCTTATCCAATTTCCGATGATCAGGGCGTATTGGGCGATCTGTGGTTGTTTAAGCATCGGCAGGATACGTTTAGTGACCTAGAAATTCGGCTGGTGCAACAGGTCGCAAATCACTGCGCGATCGGAATTCGGCAAGCTCGGCTTTATCAAGCGTCTCAAACTCAAATTGAGGAATTGCACACACTCGATCGCCTCAAAGATGATTTTCTCAGCACAATATCCCATGAATTGCGATCGCCCGTGGCAAATATCAAAATGGCAGGTCAAATGTTGAAGCTGGCTATCTCTCAAGAACTTGGCTCCACAGCCGCACTCTCCGATGCTGGGCGGATTAAAAAATACCTGGAAATTTTGGAGGCAGAGTGCGATCGAGAAATCAAATTGATTAACGATTTGCTCGATCTGCAACGCTTTCAGGCAGAACAGCAGCCCTTAACCCTGGAAACCATTCATCTACCACACTGGCTACCTAACCGAATTGTATCCTTTCAAGAGTTAATTAAAACTCGTCAACAAACTCTCCAGTTAAGCCTTCCGCCTCACTTACCGGCTCTCACTTCCAATGCAGCCAGTCTAGAACGCATTCTGGCAGAGCTATTAAATAATGCCTACAAATACACGCCCCAAGGTGGAAATATTGCGATCGCGGTTCAAGATCAGGCTGACTCAACCCAAATCAAAATTAGCAACATGAGTGCAGAGATCGCCCCCAATCAACTCGATCGCATCTTTGAAAAGTTTTATCGTATTCCCAACTCCGACCCGTGGAAGCAAAGCGGCACGGGCTTAGGGCTTGCTCTAGTGCAGCAATTAACTCACCATTTGGGCGGCACCATTTCCGTTGAGAAAACCACAGGACAGCTTCACTTCGTTGTGGATCTACCCCACCGATGATCTGCTAGAAGCCGCAATGCTTCTTTGTCTCGCCACTCAAAATATCTTCTAGGTCAACGCTACGCACTCAAAACTCAAAACTCAAAACTCAAAACATCTCCTACGCAGACGCTACGCACTCAAAACTCAAAACTCAAACCCCAAACCCCAAACCGCCCTAAAGAGGTAGATGCCAAGCCACTTTTTTATTTAAAAAGACACAAGCTATCCGCGATCGCTTTTGTTACTGTTAAGAACAGTTAAGATAGTTGAAAACGCAAATAACTTGTGGAGTGCTTATGACTACAGCCCTAGCTCACTCGCCTGGTTTCCATCAGGCTCAAAAAGTTACATTCCTGGGTGGAGACGGTATTGTGAAGCATTGCAAATACGAATCTGGAACTTGGAATTACCTGATCGAAATGTCATTAGGAACAGAGCCAATCTTTGGCAGAATGGGTGCCGAAACGATGGTGCTTTTCAATGAGGCAGATCTTCATGCCGCATGAAACTAAATCAGACTCGTGGACGGGCGCTGTAGTTGCGTCAGTGATCATTCTCCTCTGGGTTATCAGCTTAGCCTTCACCTTATCCATCGATCTGTCGCTGTGGGCGCTCCCTGCGGTTCTAGTGCGAACTTTCCTTCAAACGGGTTTGTTTATTGTGGTTCACGATGCAATTCATGGCAGCGTGTTCCCTAAAAATCGCCAGCTAAATTATCGGATAGGGTCTTTAGCGATTACGCTATACGGTTTTCTTCCCTATGAAAAACTGTGTTTGAATCACTGGAAGCACCACCGATCGCCGGGACAAATGGATGACCCCGACTTTCATGATGGAGTACATTCAGGGATTTTTGGCTGGTATTTCAAGTTCATGACGCAAGAATATGTAGATGCCGAACTGCGCCGCAAACTGTTGCTATACATGACTATTGCATTTATTGTTTTACACTTTGGGTTTCAAGTTTCAGGCTTTAACCTATTCTTATTTTGGCTGTTGCCGCTTGTTCTCAGTTCAATGCAGCTATTCTTCTTTGGAACGTACCTTCCTCACCGAGCTAGCAACATCGACAGCCCAGTTTCTCACAACGCGGTCAGCAGCAACTATCCTGTCATCTTGTCGTTCTTGTCTTGTTACCATTTTGGCTACCACTGGGAACATCACGAGTATCCCGATGTTGCCTGGTACAACTTACCCCAAGCTCGTCAAGCCAGACGAAACCAGATGAAAAATGCGATCGGTAATCTAGCGTCAGATTTGTTGATTTGATCCACTAAACCGTATGAACTGTATCAGATCCAATCGCACCCAATAAGCGTAGCTAAGAAAAAATGTTTTCCAGCTACGCTTATTGAATGTGAGGCAGTGAGTTTAGCAGAGCCAAAACTCATCCCACTTTGAAATTGAAACGCCATAGGTGATCTACTAAAAGCGGCAATGGTTCTTGGTCTTGCCACTCAAAACTCAAACCGGTATCACTTGGGGCAGAAAGTTGAGCCATATCTGATACTCATCCGGCGATGTCGAAAGTCGGATAGTTGATCGTCGTCGAAACCCAAAAGCAACATCAACAATGATGACCAGGTTCATAAAAATGGCAGGTACAAGACCTGCCATCATAAGCAATGAAATCACAAACAATGAAATAGTTGATAAACCTAAATACCAAACAACCCTTGTTGAATTGAGTTCCTTCTGTCATTCACACGAAACTCATTGATTTAGGGTTTGAGAATAACCTTAATGCAATCATCTTTTTTGTGCTTAAAGATTTCATAAGCATGAGGTGCTTCATCCAACGGGAGGCGATGAGTGATCACAAACGAGGGATCGATATCGCCTTTTTGGACACGTTCTAGCAGCGGACGCAGGTAACGATGTAAATGCGTTTGCCCCGTCTTCATGGTTAGTCCTTTGTTCATAAAAGCACCCATCGGGATTTTATCTACAAAGCCCGTGTATACGCCTGGAACCGAGACAGTGCCGCCTTTGCGACAGGCTACGATCGCTTGACGTAGCACATTGGGGCGATCGGTTTGCATCCCTACGGCTTGTGTCACCTTGTCATACATTCCCTCTAAACCCATGCCGTGAGCTTCCATGCCGACAGCATCCATCACCGAATCGGGACCTCGCCCGCCTGTCATTTCTTTTAGGGCTTCGCCCACATCGACTTCTTCATAGTTTAAGACTTCTGCTTTGCCTTGTTCTTTCGCCATTTTCAAGCGTTCAGGAACGCGATCGATCGCAATCACACGCTCTGCTCCCAACATATAAGCACTACGAATGGCAAACTGCCCCACAGGACCACAACCCCAAATAGCGACCGTATCGCCGGGTTCAATGTTGCAGTTTTCGGCTGCCATATATCCGGTCGGAAAAATGTCAGTTAGAAACAGGACTTGATCATCGGTTAATCCATCTGGAACTTTGAATAATCCGGTGTCTGCAAAAGGCACACGGGCATATTCTGCCTGACCGCCTGCATAGCCCCCCGTGAGGTGAGAGTAGCCAAAAAGCCCCGCTGGCGAGTGCCCCATGACTTTCTCAACCATCCAGGCATTGGGATTGGAGTTATCGCACAGCGACCAGAGAGTACGGTTGCAAAAGAAGCAACTACCGCAGGCGATGGTAAATGGAACGACCACGCGATCGCCCACGGCAAGCGGCTCACCATTGTTTCGAGGATTCCCCTCTTTGACCCCACTGCCTAGTTCAACAATTTCACCCATGAACTCATGCCCCAAAATGTCACCGGGTTTCATGGTGGGGTTGAAGCCATCATATAGATGTAAATCAGAGCCACAAATTGCAGTGGATGTAATCTTGATAATCGCATCCCGTGGATTGATAATTTTCGGATCGGGTACAGTTTTGACCTCTACCTTGTTAGCGCCTTCCCAGCAAACTGCTTTCATAGCTTAAAGTCTCCTATTTTTTTGAGTGAGCGATGAGTAAATATTCATTTGGTGCCCCGTGACTGCCCTTCAGTGTTGGCAATCTCGCCTGTTTCCATCAACATTTTGAATCGTCGTAAATCATCACTGATTTGCTGTTCGGGTGATTCACCAAACAACTTAGCGATCGCGGCTCCGATCGCCCCAACCGGCGGATTGTATTCTGTGACCACTTTCACTTCAGTTCCGCGACCCTCCGGTGCTGGCTGAAACTGAATGAAGCCAGAATTATCAACATCTGCGTCAGCAATTGATTTCCAAGCAATCAGTTCATTTTCGCGATCTTCAGTGATGTCTGCATCCCATTCAATGCTGGTATCTAAGGGAGCGCTAGCAACCCAATGCGATCGCTTTTCATCTTGCACGGTCACCGCTTTGAGATGCTTCATAAAATGAGGCAAATTCTCGAAGTTATGCCAGAACTGATAAAGTTCTGCCGCTGGTTTATTAATCGTCATGGTCTTCTCAACCTTGATTGGCTGGCTCATACTCAACACCTTTGATGATAATTATTTGGATGGTTTATAAATGAATCGCTCAATCTGCAAACTCTTTGAACGCGATCGCATCGGGGCTACAGAAAGGCTGAAACTCCTGATTGCGATCGTCCGATAAAGCCTACCGGTGATCTTGGTTAAATGATTGAGTCTTGCGATCGATTGCCATCATCCACCAATAGAACTGCGAACCTAATATGCGGTAACGTTTAATGGATCGTGACAAACAAAATGAGCCATTGCTCCTCGACTAAACTCGCCCTATAAGGCACTCTAACAGAATACCTACAGCCGCAATCAAGGGAATCAACTCTCATAAACTCTCACAAACGTTGATTTTAATTAAGGCTGATATAGCAGATTAAATCCGCTCTAAAACAACCCAAAAATAATCAAATTTTCCACACCGATGTGGGGTTAATCAAACTCCCTCAATCAAAAAATATAGAATTCTCTAGATAGGTTGAATGGTTACTCACCAACCAGTTTGGCAGCCTCACGTTGAATATCACCTGCTGTTTCTTGAGCGCCTTTCACATAGCCAGAGCCAAACTGCTTAAAGGCTTCTCCTGATTCCTTCGCAATCCTGTCTAGCCTTTTGCCAGGTTGTCCTTCAGTTTCTTCGGCTTCTCGATTCCATTCGCCCGTTGTTTTAGGTCGGTCTGATTGATCGGTTTGTTCTATCCGCTCCCGAACTTTTGCCCCTAGCGCATCGTTATTAGGTGCAGCTTTTGCATTTGTAGTGAGCAGTATAAAACCAACCAAAACAAAGGCAAAATATTGCTGGAGTCGAAATCTGTTAAACATGGAACGAATATAAGCGATCGCCTCAGAAAAAAAGTTGCTCATCATGCTACTCCTTAGGGATTACTTGACATCTTTTTAATGAACAAAAAGCAATTCTAGAAGGGTTGATTGACGATTAAATACAAACAACTTAGCTTCTCAAAACTGCTGATAACTTTTGAACATAGGCTCAAGATTACCTGCTTTTAAAAAATAATCCCTCTGGCAAAAGTGATAGGTTGAGCGTTCATTTCAAAATCAAGTCGGAATAAGTCTTATTCGATTCAACAACTTTTTCTAAACACTATATTCCTTTGGATAGAGTGAAATTCAACCTGTCTCTGTCTTAATCTACCTAGAGCTTATGTTTTGTATTTCTTTAGATAGATGATTTCTAATCTATCTCTATAGGATTATGAGCACAACCGGAAGGTATAGTGCTTTGCTTTTTAAGCGGTTAATTGGCAGACTTCCGACTGAATGTAGAGACTATCACTGTAGAGACTATTGATGAAGTTCAGCGTTCCTAAGCGTGATACTCATTCGGTATTAATTGAATCCTTCCTTCCCCCTATTTGTAGCTGATCTTCAGGAGAGAACCATGACCCCAACCCCCAACATTCCACCCTTCATTGAAAGTGATGAGCGTGAATATCGTGATAGTGGTATTCCCAGCACTGTGGCGATCGCACGTCATCCGCTGCATCCTTTATTGGTGACCTTTCCTATTGCCTTTCTTACGGGGGCATTTGCTAGCGATATTGGCTACTGGTTTACTCAAGATCCTTTCTGGGCAAGGGCTTCCTTATGGTTGATTGGTGCCGGATTTGTTTCTGGGTTGGTGGCTGCTTTCACAGGCATGATGGATTTTCTCAAAATCGATCGCGTCAAAAAGCACAGCGCTGGCTGGATTCACATGGCTGGTAATGTTGCGGCAATGTTTTTAACCCTGGTCAACTGGGTGCTGCGGTGGAACAATGTCGAAGGCGCAATCTTGCCCATTGGGCTGATCATCTCAACCGTGGTAGCCACGCTATTAGGCATCACAGGTTGGTTTGGCGCTGAACTGGTTTATCGACATAAAGTTGCAGTGATTGGCACGAGTAGCCGCCATGAAGCATGACTAATTTGCTAGAAAAGCGGCGATCGCAACATCCATGCGCTTGTTTTTGAACGAGCGATCGCGGGTCGTGAAACGCTGACATCGACATCTCAATTTTGTTGAGCATCGCTGAGACACATGAAGATGTGATAAACCTGAGCAGGCTGTTTTGCTCTGCTGATAAAATTGCCGCAGAAGTCAATCAGGAAATTTACTGAGATGCGGCAGTTTAACTGGCAAAGTAGGTTGGTGTTGGGTGTGGTTGTAAGCATGGCAACCCCGATCGCCAGCTTTGCTCAAAGCAATATTGTGCCCGACTCTACTCTCGGTGCAGAAAACTCGACGGTGATTCAGAACTTTGGTGGACAGCCTGTAGAAGCGATCGCGGGTGGGGCGCAACGGGGCGCAAACCTGTTCCACAGTTTCCGAGAATTCAACGTCAGTCAGGGGCGGGGAGCCTACTTTCTCAGTCCCAATGCCGCGATTCAAAACATTCTGGCACGAGTCACGGGAGCAAACCCATCCGAAATTTTGGGCACGTTGGGAACTCTGGGCGCATCTCAACCCAACCTATTTTTGCTCAATCCCAACGGCATCATTTTTGGCGCAGAATCGCGGCTGGATATGCGCGGCTCGTTTGTGGCGACCACTGCCCCATCCCTCGCTTTTCCCGATGGCAGCCAGTTCAGCGCTACGAACCCTCGAACTGCGCCGCTGCTGACGGTGAATATTACGCCTGGATTGCAATATGGACGCGGACAGGCTCCCATTACTCAGGCAGGCAATCTAGCCGTGGGTGCTGGGCAAAGCCTGACGCTGATCGGCAGCACCGTTACCCAAACGGGCGGGTTGGCGGCACCGGGCGGACGGGTGGAAGTGTTGGGCGACCGCGTTGCCCTTCTGGATCGTGCAACTATTGATGTTTCCGCTCTTGGTGGCGGTGGCACGGTGTTAATCGGCGGCGACTTTCAGGGGCAGGGAACGGTGCCCACTGCCAGTCGTGTGTTTGTTGCACCCGATGTGACTGTGAAAGCAGACGCGATCGCTGCTGGGAATGGCGGCAAGGTGATCATCTGGTCGGATGAGGCAACCCGGTTTTATGGCAAGGTGAGTGCAAAAGGCGGTGCGATCTCTGGCGATGGCGGTTTTGTCGAAGTTTCTGGTAAGCAATTCCTCGACTTCAACGGACAGGTGGACACCTTCGCCCCCAAAGGCTTACCGGGAACCTTACTGCTTGACCCAACCAATATTACCGTCGTTGCCGGGGCAAACAATCCCCCGCAACTCGCTGCCAACGATCAGTTCGCTGATCCAGGGGTCAATAACACGATCTCAAACGGCACAATTAACGCGGCGATCGCCAACGTCATCCTGCAAGCGACAAATGACATCTTCTTCAATGCACCGATCTCCATGTTCAATCCTGGAATCAGCTTAACGGCTGAAGCAGGCAATAACATTACGTTTCAACCCAACTTTGGTGATGGCATCCAAACGAACGGAGGGACTGTCAACTTAATAGCTGGATCAGATATTACTTTAAATAATGCGGGAGTTAGTACAACTAGCCTAGTTGGAGGTAACTCTGGCAATATAACTATTACAACGGGTGCAACGGGGCGATTGCTCCTGCAAAATGGTGGAGTTTTGTCAACAACTACTGCTGGAGGTGGAACTGGAACGGCTGGCAACATTACCATTCAAGCCAACGAGGTTGATGTATTGACCGCAGTAGGAGTCTTGAATGATAGTAAAATTAGCGCTAATTCATTCGGAAGTGGGAATGCCGGGATAATCGTCATTAACACTGGGCGTTTAGCAGTCACTGGCTCACAAATTCAAGCAGCTTCAACTAGAGCGGGTGACGCAGGTGAAATTATTGTTCAAGCGAACCAAATTGAAGTGGATGGGCAGGGAAGTGTATTCCGTCTCTCCGGCTTATATGCCATTCCCGAATTGGGAAGTACTGGCAAGGCTGGAACAATTACCCTGAATACCCAACGATTGAGTGTGCAAGGCGGTGCCGAGATCTACGCTGGAACACTTTCTTCGAGCGACGGGGGCACCGTAACCATCCGAGCCTCTGATATTGATGTCGCAGGAAGTGGCGGTTTCCCCAGTACGTTATCAGTGAGTCCTTTTGGTCTGTTTGCAGCAATGAGTGATGCTGGCACCATGCAGATTACGACTGATCGCTTAACCGTGCGGAATGGCGCGATCGTCAATGCCAGCGCCTTGAACGGACAGGGCGGCAACCTGGGCATTCAAGCGAACAGCATCAACGTGTTCGATGGTGGCATTATTGAGGCAGAAGGGCGCAACGGTGGCAATCTTAGCCTGGACATCGCCACACTACAGGTCAAAAACTCCAGTTTCATTTCCGTCGGCACCCTACTCGGCAATGCGGGCGGTAGCTTGCGAATTCGCGCTAGGGATAGCATAACTGTTCAGGACAGCAGCAGTATCTCAACCTCATCGATCGCTGGGACGGCTGGCGACTTGCAGATTGAGACCCGGAATTTGACGCTTCAGAATTTGTCAACCGTTGCGTCGAGCGTACTTGGATTTGGAACTGCTGGCAATGTCACAGTTCGTGGGGCAGATACGGTGTTAATAGAGGGAAGTTCTGCCCTCGGATCAAATGCCATTGGGTCTGGTGTTACGACTGGCAATCTCCTAGTGGAAACCGGAACTCTCACCATCCAGAACGGGGGGGGAGTCAGCACTGCGGTGATCGGGCAGGGGCGCGGCGGCAATATCAACGTCAATGCTGGCAATCTAATCGTTCAGAATTCGGGCTTCATTTCAACCAGCGTGGTGGGTCAAGGTCAGGGCGGCAACTTGGCGATCCAAGTGGGGGACTCTGTTCGTTTAAACGATCGCGGTGTTGTGTCCACTTCCACCTTTGGCGCAGGGACGGGCGGCAGTCTCTCAGTTTCGGCTAGAAAACTGGATGTGCTGAATCAATCCTCCATCAACACGGTGAGCTTCGATCGCATTGATAATCCAGCCAGAACGGACATTTTTGCTGATCTTCCACTGGGTGCGATTCAATCGTCGGCTTTTCTCTCCAGCGTTTTCAACCTTGTGAATACCAGTGCGACAAATGCGGCGGCTACTGCGGTTCAGGGGAATGCAGGCGAACTCACCGTGCAAGTTGCCGATACGATCACGATCGCGAATCGGGGATCGCTGGCAACGGTGGGAGCCGGGAACACCAATGGTGCCAAGTTATCCGTGCAGACGGGTGAACTCAATCTGCTGGACAAGGGTGCGTTGATATCGGATATTGTTGGGCAGGGGCGCGGTGGCGATATCGATATTCAAGCTAACAATCTGCGATCGCAAAATGGATTGATCTCCAGTCGAGGAACTGAGTTTGGCACTGCTGCCAACATCACCATTTCCCTCAACGATACCTTGAGCAGCAACGGGGGGCAAATTCTGGCAAGCTCGACGCGATCGGGCGGTGGCACTATTGATATCACAGCGGGAGATATTCGTCTACGAGATAGCAGCTTGATCAGCACCAGCGTGTTTGACAGCACGGGCGGCGGCGGCAACATCAACATCCGCTCAGATATCTTTCTCGCCCTAGAAGACAGCGACATTCTGGCAAATGCTGAATTGGGCGCAGGCGGCAATATTTTGATCAATTCGCCGGTGTTTCTGGCGGCACTGTTTAGCAGCAGCAGGGCAACTCCAGTCGGACGCAATCCCGGTAGTTTTGCTCGATTTCGGGGTAACGGACGGGTCGATATTTCGGCAGAATCACAATCAGGCAGTAGCGGCACCGTTACCTATCCTACGTTTGATCCCAGTCGCGGATTGACACAACTACCTGCCGATCTGGTTGACCCGACTCAACTCATTTCCCAAGCCTGCGTTCCTCGTGGAGTGCAGCGAGTGAGTTCTCTCACGGTGACCGGGCGGGGCGGAATTGCACCCAGCCCAACCGATCCGTTGCAGAGTGATGAGGGCTTTGTAAAGTGGGTGGAAGTGAAGGATGAAGGTCGCCAGGGCAATGGGGAGACGGGGCAAACTGGAGATCGGCAGACCACAATTCCTGCATCTATGACTTCACCGATCACGGAGGCACAGGGCTTGATCACCGAAAAGGATGGCTCCGTCTGGTTGGTGGCAGGTGCAACAACGGGAATACCGCAACAGTCAGGTTTACTACCCTTGAACTGTCACGGTGAGGACGATCGCAGCCGCGATCGCAAACCCATCGACTTGAGCAGCACATCTCCATTGAAATGAGTCGAGATGCGATCGGTGTTCGTCCGTTGTTAAGTTCATCCTAATGAACACTCAGCATTGAAGCCGTCATAGATTTGGCGGGTAGGGCAATCAGCGTTTACAAGATTTTTTGCGATCGCGGCTGCCAAACGCAGCAAACTGTGGCAAGATCACTGCCATGCTTCATCCCTTACAACCCGGACAAATTATCACTAGCCCCGGCTGCCATTTTAGCTACCAGGTCATTGGCGCTTGCTGTCGCCTGTTCGATCGCGAGCAATTGCCTTGGCCCTGCTGTCGGTTGCAGTGGCACAGCAAAGAACCCAGTTGGCGACGAATTGGGCGACGATTTATTTTGGATATGGCAAGCCGTGCCCGTCCCACGTATAGCGTTGAGATGTTAGAGCAAGGACGCAGCACCCTATCGGACTCATCACAGCCCATGATTTTGACCTGTTACTGGGTCAAATTGCCGCGATCGATGAATGAATGGTGGTATTCCGATCGCCTGAAGCGCGATGTGCCGTTGTCTATCCAACCGCCGCCACCCATTACTCGACTGGCAACCTGTTCTAATACGGTCGGCGCTGCCGATGTCACCAAAACAGCCGGATAAACCGCATCTCCCCACTCTGGATGCAGTAAAATGTCGCAGCCATCCATTTCCATCGTGCCATAGCCTAAACACGCTCTAACGACCGCCACATCATCCATCGATCGCCCTGCTTGAGACAGCATTGGCAGACCTGTTTTAGGATCAAACGAATCGGCGTGGTATCCATGATCCTGTAGGTCTGCGACAATCGCGCTGCCTATCTGCAAAAAGCGATCGCGCAATAAACGTTTTTGCATTTCTGTGATCGGCGATCGCTCCATTAATCCACACTCTGCCTGCTGGAGCACAATCAACACAGACGCGATCGGGCAAGACCAACCCGGCAACAGTTGATTGGCATACCGACACATAAACGGGCTAGGAAAATGAACCGAATAAAGCATCGAGTAAAACACTGAATAAAAAGAAGGACGCATCAAAATGCGTCCCTATAACCATATTATTAAAACGGGCGAGGAGGGATTCGAACCCCCGACACCGTGGTTCGTAGCCACGTGCTCTAGTCCACTGAGCTACACACCCTTATTGGCTTTGTCATATTAGCATATCCAATTCAAATGATGCAAAATTTTGTTTTCCCTACTGACGATTCCATCCCGGCGCTGACTCACCTTGATGAACAAGGGCAGGCGCAAATGGTGGATGTTTCTGGCAAAGTGCAAACCGTCCGAGAAGCCGTTGCGGTTGGGCGAGTGAGAATGCGACCTGAAACCCTTGCCGCGATCGCCGCTGGCAACACGCCCAAAGGCGATGTGCTTGGAACGGCACGACTAGCAGGCATCATGGCAGCCAAACAAACCGCCAATCTGATTCCCCTGTGCCATCCCCTGCCGATTCACAAAGTAGACGTGCAGATTACGCCCGACCCCGCGCTACCCGGCTACCAGATTCAAGCGATCGTCAAAATCAAAGCCGAAACTGGCGTTGAAATGGAAGCTCTGACTGCCGTTGCGATCGCTGCCCTCACCTTGTACGACATGGCAAAAGGATTAGAAAAATCAATTTGCATCGAAGATATTCACCTGCTCAGCAAAACAGGGGGCAAATCTGGCGATTACCATCAAGAGAAGTAAATGCTCCCTCTTTTGTCACTACTACAGGAGAGAAATAGTTCAAGAATGCTTAAGCTGCCTTCAGGAGTGGGGTTGGGAGAATTCGAAAGGCATCCATGTCATCCATCAACTGATGGAGTCCCCGCTTAAGTCCGGGGACGGGAAATATCTGTAACCAAATCTCTAGCCATGCCCAACACCAATAAGGTTGCAGCAATAATCTCAAATTGTTCAATGCACTCTTCCAAGTGATTCCTAGTTCCCAGTGCGGATGCCGATTAAAAAGCAAGGGTAGCGCTGCGGGTTATGAATCCTCTGATTGTGAATCATTAGAATGATGGTGTTGCTGCTGCTGTTTAGATTCATCAGCATGAAAACTCACCAATTAAATACACACTGAAAATCAACTCCCACCACCGTTCAATGCTGGTGTAATCGGTCAAGCGACAATCGTGCCATCCCAGTTCATTTTTGTTAGTGTCTTTATTTATTCGCCATTAGTGAGAGGAAAACAATTAGCCGAAAGTAGGGAGAATCAAATGTTGAAAGCAGTCTCCCATGAACAGGCTTGATTGACGTAGTGTTGCAACCCACTTTCCGACAGTTGTAGCACTCGCGCAATGCCTGCTAGGGGAATCCGTTCGAGCAACAAGCGATCAATCAAAGCACAGGTGTCTTTGTTTTTCGGTCGCCACTGGGGATTTTCGACGAACTGACGACCACAATCCCGGCATTTGTAATTCTGTTTGCCACGTCGGGTTGTGCCATTTTTCATGATGTCGTCTGACTCACAGGTAGG
>JBGSWI010000007.1:0-15658 GCA_041752515.1 Leptolyngbyaceae cyanobacterium
GCCAGAAACTTAGGCATTGACCTAAGCAGACTGGGTAGACGGTGTTTGACCACCGTAGGCAGAATTAGACTTTGGGCGACACCAAAAGTCTAACGCTTGTCCGAAAGAATCCCACGTCTTTTAAGCGTGGGAGTTGTCAACTCAGCGCGTAAGCAATTAGCTCTAAACCAGAGACAGGAATGCTGAGTTGTTCCCAGGATTGATTAGAAGCTTGAAGCTGCTTGAAAGCCTCTTCGGTTAGCAAAATTTCATTTTGACGCGCAATATCCTCGCCCAGTTTGCTTGCCAGATTCATTTCACTGCCGTAAAGGTCGCTGTCGCCAATAAGCAGGGTTGTTCCGTAGCCAATGCCAATGCTGGCATGGAGATCTTTGTCATTCGGTAAGCCGGTATTTACGGCGGCAAAACCCTTCAAAATGTCTACCGCCGCATCTACCGCTGCATTCACCTGTGGAAAAACTGCAAACAAATTATCGGCTTCTTGCTTGATCAGGCGTCCTTGATGATGGGTTACAACTGGCTCGGCGATCGCGGTCATGCGATGCACCATTGCCAAAAAGTGAATGATGCCGTGGCGAATGGTCAACCGCGAAAAACCGGATAAATCTAGAACCAGAATGGCACAGTCTTGATCAAAGGTCTGATGAATGAGTTGATCCACTTCGCGTTCCCGCTCTGGATGCTCAATCCGCTCTTGCAGGAGGTGGTGCAGCCTCGATCGCGCGTTGTCAGTCATAAAGGCAGAGATAGGATATTGGCGGCAAAGCCACTAATTCATTTACTCATTTACTCATCTACTTATGCTTATGCACCCATCTACTCACCCAACCGTTCTCTTTACTGAGTTTTCATGGCTCGCTGCATATCGCGCTGGTCATCACGCCGCTTGATGTCTTCTCGCTTGTCGTGTAGTTTTTTGCCGCGTGCCAGACCAATCACGATTTTGACCCAGCCACGCTTCATATACATTTTGAGAGGAACCAACGTCAAGCCTTGTTGTTCCACCTTTCCCATCAGGCTGCGAAGTTGATCTCGGTGAAGTAGCAACTTCCGGTTACGGCGGGGATCGTGGTTGTAGGTTTGGCGAGTTGAGTCGTGAGGAGAAATATGAACGTTCATCAAAAATGCTTCTCCATCCCGAATCAGGGCAAATCCATCTTTTAGATTAACCTTGCCTGCCCGAATCGATTTGACTTCAGTTCCCACTAGCTGAATGCCCGCTTCGTAGGTTTCTAAAATCTCGAACTGAAAGCGTGCATAGCGGTTGTCGCTGATCAGTTTGTAGCTGTCGTCCTTTTCACTCATGCTTTTATTCTAGGCTGACACGTTTGATTAATGAGAATGAGTTTTGCCGCCCTTTTGTTTTTTTGGGTTCAGGATTGTTAGGCGATCGCTGCCATATCTGCATATTCGGCGGCACGTTCGTCTTCGGTGAGACTGTCGTTGGGGTCTTGGGGACTCCAGAGCATTTCCAAAACGACCAGATAGCGAGGCTGCATCAATCGAATATCATCTAATACATCGCGCAGGGCAGAAGCCGAATAAATTTCGTCGAATAGGGGAAGATCCCCTTCTGTTCCAAGGATTAGCGTTACCACAATATAAGCGGGAATATCATCCCCTTTGAGCGGCACGGGCGATCGCCGGGTGATCACGCCATCAATATTGGTCAAGGTTTCGCTAAATTTACTCCGTTCTCGCAGCGACCAAGCATTAAATAGCGCTTCGGCTTCCTCATAGGCATTGACTGTTTTGGAGCTTGCCAATACGTGAGTCCAATGTCGAGAATAATCGGATAGCCCTTGCGCCACCTGTTGCAGCAGTGAAAACCGTCCTTCTGGAGTTGCGGTGTCTGCGGTTTCGCCCCATTCGGTCAGCAAAGTCTGAAGTCGGCGTGCGTCTGCCCGTAATGCGATTTGCAACAGGCTAACCGTCACGATGTCGTTTGTTAACTCTGCCTCGTTCGCTCCCTCTAGCTGCACCATAACACCCTTTCTAATTTCTTTTAATGTGCCCATTGATCGGGCTGATTTGTTCAAACATCCGCTACAAGGTTTCGCTAAATTTGAGCCATATCTGTATATTCGGTCAGCAACTCCTCATAGGTGAGGCTATCTTGGGCATCCTGGGGACTCCACAGTAGCTCAAACACCATTAAATAATCGAGGGGAATTGCCGCTAGTTTTTGCAGCGATTCCTTTAAGGCAGACTCCGTTTGAATTTTGTCAAACAGCGGGCGATCGTGGGCAGTGCCCGCGACCAGCGTTACCACAATGTATGAGGCAGGATCTTCTTCGGGATCTGGCTTAAACTCTCGCCGATAGACCTTGCCGCCGACGTTGCTTAATGTTTCCACGCTAAATTTGCTGCGCTCCGTAACGGAAATTTGATTAAACAGTGCTTCTGCTGCTTCCCGGCTTTTCACAGTTTGTGAATCGGCTAAAACGTGGCTCCAATTTTCTGGGCTACGCAACAGCGCCAAAATAGACTCCTGCATCAGTTGATAAAGCCCTGTCGGAGTGTCAGTGTCTACTTCTAGGCTAAATCGGGTTAGGTCGGTTTGAATCGCGCGCGCTTGTGCCAATAGTGCGACTTGAATTTTGCTGACGGTGACGATGTTGTTGTCAAGTTCTTTGTCAGCGCTGGCGAACCCCGTTGAGCGATCGCCACTCTTTGCCTTTGCCGCCAGATACGCCAGCAACAGGACAAACCCCGCTCCACCCATTAATAGCAACCCTAAAGTGAACACGCCATCATTGGAGGAGCCATAGGCGGTGCCGCCGTATCCGGGGTTTACGGGCACGGGAACAATCACCGTGCCGCCGCCACGATTGTTTCCGTAGGGATTGGACTGGTAGCCACCGCCAGATGGATAGGCTGGCGCATAGCCGCCCGAACTGGGACGAGAATAAGACGGGCTAGAAGGACGGCTAGGGCTAGATGGGCTAGACCGAAAGGAACCGCCGCCACTGCGACCGCCGCTGCTTCTGGCTTGAGCCTCCATATCAACGTTCACAAGTATTTCAGGAGAGGAGCCACTGCGATTGATCGCGATCGCATTGGCTAAAAAACATCCGACTATAGTCAAACAGACTCGTTGAATGGCTAAATACTTCATAAAACACCTGAAATGGCGATCGTAGTTTTGACGAACAAGACCTCTCCTCTAATTTTAGACACCGAAATTTAACGGCGCTCTAAACCTCATGATTATTGATGATTCATCACTCGTCGCCTGTCAGTCCTTCTTTCATCTGCCATTGTTCATACAAATCGGGACGGCGATCACGGGTTCGCTGCTGCTGCTGTTCTTTGCGCCACTGCGCGATCGCCTGATGATTCCCCGATCTCAACACTTCCGGCACCGCCCACTCCCGAAACACAGACGGGCGAGTATACTGCGGATAATCCAACAACCCATCCTCAAAACTCTCCAACTTGAGCGACTCCTCCTTGCCCACGGTTCCGGGCAGCAGTCGAATCACACCATTGAGCAAAGTCAACGCTGGAATTTCTCCACAGGTCAGCACAAAGTCTCCTAAAGAAACTTCCTGGGTCACTAAATTTAAGACTCGCTCATCAACCCCTTCATAATGCCCACAAATAATCACCAATTGATTAGAATTTTCCGCAAAGTCTCGGAACATCGGTTGATGCATCGTCTTCCCTTGGGGAGTCATCATTAGCACCTGCCGCCGGGGCAAAATTGGCAGGGATTCGATCGCCGCAAAGATCGGCTCTGGCTTCATTAACATTCCCACGCCGCCGCCATAAGGCTCATCATCTACCCGATGATGTTTATCGGTTGTAAAGTCGCGGGGATTGGTTAAATAAACGTCGGCAATTTGCCTGGAAAGAGCCTTTCCTAAAAGCCCTGAACTTAAAGGAGACACAAAAAAATCAGGAAACAGGGTCACAATATCAAAGCGCATAGCTGCGAATCCACACTTAGCTTATGATGAGAGGCGGTTAATTCAAGCGCCCTAACCTTTAGGGATAAAGATTGGCTGAGGCAAAACAACTGAAGTAAAGAAACATTTTGAGTTAATTTAAATTAAACTTTAATGATCTGTCATAACCCATATTTTTAAATTCATCCCGTTCATAATAATCATTGCTAAAAAGTCATTGCTAAAAAGCAGTTTTACAAAAAGTCGTTTTACAAAAAGCCATCGGCGCTTATGGATTGAATTAAAAGTAAAGCAGACTTGCCCAATTACTTCGCAAGATTAGTTTAGGTGAGAGCATTAGCATTACCTGGGTTGGGGTAATCCCTAAACAAAATCAGAGCGCACAGGATGAGTAAAAGCAATATTTTTATAGCAGTTACAAAACTGTCAGAGCGTTTGCTTTATCCCATGTCGGAAATCAATTCTTCACCTCAGCTACAGTATCAGTCCCTTGGAGAGGAAATGCCCCAATCTACAAAAACCGCCATTATGATCATCGGTGGAGCCGAGGATAAAGTTCATGGACGGGAGATTTTACACAGTTTTTTTATTCGTTCTGGCTCAACCGATGCCCAAATTGCGATTATTCCTTCCGCCTCTCGTGAGCCTGCGGTAATTGGTGAACGATACCGCGAGATTTTTACGGAGATGGGTGCAAAGGGCATTGAAATTTTAGATATTCAAGATCGCGTTCAATGTGAAGACCCTATTTTGCAGAGTTATGCCGAAAGCTGTACGGGCGTATTTATGACGGGGGGCGATCAACTGCGGCTGTGTGGGTTGCTGTCAGATACTCCGCTAATGACTTTAATTCGTCAGCGATCGCAGCGGGGCGAAATCACCTTGGCTGGCACGAGTGCGGGTGCGGCGGTGATGGGTCATTATATGATTGCGGGCGGGGGGAGCGGTGAGTCGCCTAATCGATCGCTGGTAGACATTACCACTGGGCTAGGCATTATTCCAGAGTTATTGGTCGATCAGCATTTTCACAACCGTAATCGGATGGCGCGGCTAATGAGCGCGATCGCGGGGCATCCCGATCGCTTTGGGATTGGGATTGATGAAGACACCTGCTCTTTGTTTGAAGGAGATGGACTGCTGCAAGTGATCGGAAAAGGAACCGTCACCGTAATCGATCCAAGAGAACTGACGCACACCAATTTGTCGCAGGTTGGGGCAACCGATCCTCTCAGCATTGGCAATTTACGAATTCATATTTTGGTTCATGGCGATCGCTTTAATCTGCACGACCGCGTTCCAATTCATATTCATGCGAATACCTGAAGCGATCGCCTAGTTTAGGACACAGCTTCCTGAAAGGAACGCAAAGAACCGCATCCCACAAAGAGCAATGCTATTAGAATAAAGCCACCGAATGACTGGTTAAAATTGGGGCTTCGGGGGTTAAATCGTTCAACGTGAACAGTTTAGACCCCCCACCGCAAAAGAAACTAAAGAAGTGCTTGCATTAGTGAGTAATTGCAACCATCATCGTTGGATGAATTCTGTCAGCATTGACGGCAACTCAGCATTGACGGCAACAGAGCTTAACTTTCTCGGATAGTGCTATGAAAATACTCAAAATCCAGACATTACGCGGTCCTAACTATTGGAGCATTCGCCGCCAAAAGCTGGTGGTAATGCGTCTGGATCTAGAAGAATTGGCTGATCAACCTTCCAATCTAATTGCGGGGTTTTATGAAGGGCTGACCCAGACGCTGCCTAGCTTAGTGGAACACTTTTGTTCGCCGGGTTGCCGTGGCGGTTTTCTGAAGCGCGTGCAGGAAGGCACCATGATCGGGCACATTGTGGAACACGTGGCGCTGGAGTTGCAAGAGCTTGCGGGTATGGTCGTGGGCTTTGGGCGAACCCGCGAAACGGCTGATTTAGGCACCTATCAGGTGGTGATCGAATACGTCCACGAGCAGGCAGGGCGATATGCAGCACGGGCGGCGGTGCGACTCTGCCAAGGAATTATTGATAAGGGGATATATTCTCCAGAAGAATTAGAGAAAGATCTGAATGATTTGCGGCAATTGGCGGCGGATGTATCGCTAGGACCGAGCACTGAGGCGATCGTCAAAGAAGCCGAAGCGCGGGGCATCCCCTGGTTTGAACTGGGTGCCCGCCATTTGATCCAATTAGGCTATGGGGTTTATCAAAAGCGGATGCAGGCAACGCTGAGTAACTACACCAGCATTTTGGGGGTAGAACTTGCCAGTGATAAGGAAGGCACCAAAAGTGTTCTGCGAAATGCTGGAATTCCGGTGCCGCGCGGTACGGTCATCAGCTTTTTTGATGAGCTAGAGGAAGCCGTTGAGTATGTGGGCGGCTACCCAATTGTGATTAAACCGCTGGATGGCAACCACGGGCGCGGCATTACAATCGATATTAATGCTTGGGAAGCGGCGATCGAAGCTTATGATGCTGCCAAAGAAGTGTCGCGATCGGTGATTGTAGAGCGCTTTTACGCCGGGCGAGATCATCGGGTTTTGGTTATAGAGGGTACTGTGGTTGCCGTGGCGGAGCGGATTCCGGCTCATGTTGTGGGAGATGGCATTCATACCATTGAAGAATTGATTGAAGAGACCAACCGCGATCCCCGACGCGGTGAAGGTCATGATAATGTGCTGACCAAAATTGAACTCGATCGCACCAGTTGGCAGTTGTTAGAGAAACAAGGCTACACCGTTGAAACGATCTTGCCAAAAGATGAGCTATTTTACCTGCGGGCAACAGCCAACCTCAGCACTGGAGGCAGTTCGGTCGATCGCACCGATGATATCCATCCCGAAAACCTGTGGCTTGCTAAACGGGCGGCTAAAACTATTGGTTTAGACATTGCCGGCATCGATATAGTCACCTCAGATATCAGCCGTCCTTTGGGCGAAGTCGATGGGGTAATTGTCGAGATTAATGCGGCTCCTGGCTTCCGGATGCACGTTTGCCCCAGCGAAGGCATTCCTCGTAACGTTGCAGCCCCCGTACTAGATATGCTTTTCCCCTCCGGCACTCCTAGCCGGGTGCCGATTATCGCCCTCACCGGAACCAACGGCAAAACCACTACCACTCGCTTGCTTGCCCATATCTTCCGGCAAACGGGGCAAGTTGTGGGTTATACCACCACGGATGGCACCTACATCGGCGACTACTTGGTGGAAGCGGGCGACAACACCGGACCGCAAAGCGCTCAATTAATTTTGCAAGATCCCACCGTAGAAGTGGCGATTTTGGAAAGTGCGCGAGGGGGCATTCTTCGCTCTGGTTTAGGGTTTAATGCTTGTGACGTGGGCGTAGTTTTGAATGTAGCGGCGGATCACTTGGGGTTGGGCGATATCAACACGATTGAGCAAATGGCGCGGGTGAAGAGTGTTGTGGCTGAAACCGTGATGTCTAACGGCTATGCCGTACTTAATGCCGATGATCTCCTCGTATCAGAGATGGCGCGTCGGGTTAACGCTCAAGTTGCCTATTTCTCGATGAATCCTGATAACGAACTGATTAAATCCCACACTCAAAAAGGTGGATTGGCGGCAGTGTATGAAAATGGGTATTTGTCGATTCTGAAGGGTGACTGGACGCTGCGGATTGAACCGGCTGAAAATGTGCCTCTAACGCTAGCGGGGCGGGCACCTTTCATGATTGCTAATGCGTTGGCAGCGAGTTTGGCGGCGTTTGCCCAAGGCGTAGATATCAAAGACATTCGGGCAGCGCTGCTGACTTTCCGGGCTTCCGCTAAGCAAACGCCGGGACGCATGAACTTATTTAATCTGGGTACTTATCATGCCTTGGTGGATTATGCTCACAATGCCCATAGTTACGAGGCGCTGGGAGGTTTTGTTCGGAATTGGCCCGGTGAGCGGATTGGAGTCGTTGGAGGACCGGGCGATCGCCGAGATGAAGATTTTGTCACCTTGGGTTCTTTATCGGCTGATATGTTCGATCGCATCATCATTAAAGAAGATGACGACGCTCGTGGGCGACCCCGTGGTGACGCTGCCCGTTGGATTGAACGAGGCTTACAGCAGGCAAAACCCGATTGTCGCTATGAAACGGTCTTAGATGAGAGCGCTGCTATTCAAACGGCTCTAGATAGTGCCCCCTTAAACAGTTTGGTGGTGATCTTGCCAGAAAGTGTGGATCGAGCGATTAAGTTGATTGAAGTCCGTAAACCCATTGCTGAGCCAGAGTTGGCAACCAGCACCATTGAGACATCGGCTTCCTTGATAGATTTGGAGCGAACTGACGTGAAAAGTACCGAAGTTCAAGCCCAAGCGTCCTTCAGCACGCGATTAACCGAGTAGGGAGATTTTTATGACAGAAAGGACTTTGACAGAAAAAATACAGCTTTAGTTAGGCTGTGCCATAGCCGCCACCACCGGGAGTTTCAATCACAAATAGGTCACCCACCTGCATCTGCGTTTCTGCTGTGCCGGTTAGAGGTGCGATCGCCCCATTTTGCCGCTGAATCCAATTGTGTCCCACGGTTCCTGATTCCCCGCCATTCATTCCAAAGGGTGGCACTACCCGGCTTCCCGATAGAATCGCTGCCGTCATTGGCTCTCGGAATTTGATCCGCCGCACTACGCCGTCGCCACCGTGATGCTGCCCTTTGCCACCGCTGTGAAGCCGAATGGAAAACTCTTCTAGCAGTACTGGAAAGCGCCACTCCAGCACTTCGGGATCGGTGAGGCGGGAGTTGGTCATGTGAGTTTGCACGGCATCTGTACCATCAAAAAATGCGCCTGCACCTGATCCGCCGCAAATGGTTTCGTAGTATTGATAGCGCTGATTGCCAAAGGTGAAATTGTTCATGGTGCCTTGGGCTGCTGCCATCACCCCTAACGCCCCATATAGGGCATTGGTCACTACTTGCGAGGTTTCCACGTTGCCAGCAACGACCGCAGCCGGGTAGCGGGGATTGAGCAAACAGCCTTCAGGGACAATAATCTCCAGTGGCTTCAAGCATCCAGCATTGAGAGGAATATCATCTTCAATCAAGGTGCGGAAAACATAAAGGACAGCCGCTTTGCAGACTGCCAGCGGGGCATTGAAGTTATTGGATTGTTGAGGCGAGGTGCCTGTGAAATCAAGTTTGGCACTGTGAGTTTCTGAGTTGAGCGCGATCGCCACCCGAATTTCACACCCGTTATCCATCGTGACGGTGAAAGTGCGATTCGTTGCCTCTCTCCCCAAGGCATCAATCACCTGTCGCACCGCAGACTCAGCATTATCTTGCACATACTGCATATAGGTCTGCACGGTCTCCAAGCTAAAATGCTGCACCATTGTCTGCAACTCCTGCATCCCTTTAGTATTGGCAGCGACCTGCGCTTTGAGATCTGCTAAGTTCTGCGCTGGATTCCGAACCGGATACTCGCCAGCCGTTAGCAGTTCCAGCAACTCCGCTTCCCGAAAAGTTCCTTGATCAATCAGTTTGAAGTGATCAATCAACACTCCTTCTTGGTCAATCGAAATGCTATTGGGCGGCATAGAACCCGGTGTGATGCCGCCAATGTCGGCATGATGTCCACGGGATGCAACGAAGAATTGGGGACTCGCTTCGATTCCCTCCAGAAAAACCGGGGTAATTACCGTTATGTCGGGGAGGTGAGTACCGCCGTTGTATGGATTGTTCAAGATGTAGACATCGCCGGGATGGAAAGCCCCGATGCAGCGCATCAGGCTTTGCACACTTTCGCCCATGGAGCCGAGATGCACTGGAATGTGGGGCGCATTGGCGATTAGCTGCCCCTGTTGATCAAACACCGCGCAGGAGAAATCCAGCCGCTCTTTAATGTTGACGGAATAGCTGGTGTTTTGCAGGGTTACGCCCATTTGCTCGGCGATCGCCATAAAGAGATGATTGAAAATTTCTAGGAGCACCGGATCGGGCTTTGAGCTTTGTAAGTTCTTCGGACTGGCTTTGCCAACGCGCAGCGCTGACCTAGGAGATATTTTGAGTTTTGTTAGCGTCAGCGGCGCTTTGCGCTTTTGAGTTTTGAATGGCTGAATGCGGGTCAGTATTAAATCGCTTTGTGCGGTCACTGCTGCTTGCCAACCTGGTTCGATGACGTTGGTGCCAGTGGCTTCCAAAATGAGGGCAGGGGCGGGAATGATGTCACCGGGAGAGAGGCGATCGCGCTGATATAAAGGTACGGGTTGCCAACTGCCCGAAACATACATCGGTCGAGTGGCGATCGCCTGTAAAGGCTCTGTGCGGGATGGTTTGAGGATTGGTTCATCCAACACTGCCACATTTTCCGCCACTTCTACAGAAAGAGCTTCGACCATTAGAGATTTGCTTGGGGCAATGAAGCCGTAGCGCTGCCGATGAGCCGTTTCAAATTGGGCGGTCATTTTAGCCATGCTGCCATCGTCCACAATCAGGGCAGAGTCGGTGCCTTCGTAGCGTAGATGAACTTTGGCTGATGTGCGAAGGGAGGGTGCAAGAGTGGGGTTTTGGCGGAGCAGTTCAGTGGTTGCCGTGGCAGTGAGATTGGCGATCGCGGTTTGCAAGTCCGCTAAGGCGGCTTCTGAGAGTCTCGCTTCAAAAGACTGTTCACGAATAATGCTTTGGTGTGCTAAGCCCATTCCATAGGCAGATAAAACTCCCGCATAAGGATGAATAAAGATTTGGGGAATGCCCAAAGTTTGGGCGATCGCGCAGGCGTGTTGTCCCCCGGCACCCCCAAAACAGCAGAGTGTATATTTCGTGATGTTGTAGCCGCGCTGCACCGAGATTTTTTTGATGGCATTTGCCATTTTTTCGACGGCGATCGCCAGAAAACCTTCTGCTACTTGTTCGGGCGATCGTGCGTCATTCGTTGCCCGGTGAATTTCTGCCGTCAATTCTGCAAACTTGGATCGCACGACTTCTCCATCCAAGGGCAAATTTCCCTCCGCTCCAAATACTGCTGGAAAAAAGTCTGGCTGCACCCGCCCCAACATCACATTGCCATCCGTGACCGTCAGATCTCCTCCCCGGCGATAGCAAGCAGGACCCGGATTTGCCCCGGCTGACTCTGGACCCACCCGGTAACGCGCTCCATCAAATTTCAGGATGGAACCGCCCCCCGCCGCCACCGTATGGATCGACATCATCGGTGCCCTCAGCCGCACTCCTGCTACTTCCGTTTCAAAGGTGCGTTCATATTCCCCGGCATAGTGCGCCACATCTGTCGAAGTCCCGCCCATATCAAAGGTGATAATTTTTTCTAGCCCTGCCTGTTTGCAGGCTTGGACTGCCCCTACTATGCCGCCAGCCGGACCCGACAAAATGCTGTCTTTGCCCTGAAAGGATTGGGCAGTTGTTAAGCCGCCGTTGGATTGCATAAAGAAAAGGTGAGGTGAGAGGCGGGAGGCGAGAGATGAGATTGCTTCTTGCCCTTTGCTTAATTCTGCTGTCACTTGCGCAACATAGCGCCGTAAAATGGGCGACAGGTAGGCATCGACAACCGTAGTATCGCCGCGACTGACAAGCTTCATCAGGGGGCTAACTTGATGGGACACGGAAATTTGAGTGAAGCCGATCGCCTGAGCAATTTCTGCCACTTGCTGCTCATGATCAGGGTAGCGGTAGCCGTGCAAAAACGCGATCGCGCAAGCTCGAATCCCGCTGTCATATGCCGCTTGTAGGGATGTGATCAACTGAGTTTCTGTTTCAGAGGTAATGGCAGTGAGTTCTTCACCTTGGGCGCTGTAACGTTCAGCGACTTCAAGCACCTGCTCATACAGCATTGCAGGCAGAATAATCTGGAGGGCGAAAATGTTGGGGCGATGTTGGTAGCCGATCCGCAGCACATCTCGGAAGCCTTGTGTGGTGATGAATAAAACGCGATCGCCCTTCCGTTCCAACAGCGCATTGGTTGCCACGGTGGTGCCCATTTTGATCGCTTCAATTTGCTCTGCCGGAATGGGGGTATTTGCAGGGATGCCCAAAACCTCGCGAATACCCTGAAGGGCGGCATCCTGGTAATGTGGACTATCGGACAGCAACTTGTATACCGAGAGTGACCCATGGGGATGTCTTGCCACAATGTCGGTAAAGGTGCCCCCGCGATCGATCCAAAATTGCCAGCGCTTGAGGGTTTCAGCAGTCATAGTTTGATTAGAATGATCGTCTTACAGGATGTGATACCGTTTTGAATGTTGAGTTTTGAATGTTGAGTTTTGTAAGTCCTTCGGACTAGCTTTGCCAACGCGTAGCGTCTCCGCAGGAAATATTTTGACTTGCAAGGCAAAGAAGCATTGCCGCCTTCAGCAGATCATCTGTCACGTTTCAATTTCAAATTGGTGTGAGACTTGAACTGAGCGTGATTTTAGTCACTGAAGGAAGCAAGAACAATCACACCAAAGGAACGGCATTTATCACGGGTCAAAGCTTGAAATAACGGGATACTCAAATAGGTTGAAGCCCCTAGTTAAGTACTTACCATGAATGCTCCCACTGTTGATGCATTGCCCCTGGAGAAGATTGTTGAACGGATTTTAGCTACGCGTCAAATTACCCGTATGGATCAGCATTCGCTATTGACCTTGAGCAATTTGAATGCTCAAGAAAAACTATTGATTAATCGCTTGTTTGATCGCCTGCGACTGGGATTGCTCAAGGTGGTAGATTAATTCAAAAACCAGCCGCAGCGCCTTCTCCTCGTGGATCGGCGGCACCTTCTAGCCAACCATCACTGCTGCGAAGAATAACGGTAGCGTTGCCCCAATTCGATCGCTCTTCAATCTGATGTCCGCGACGGCGCAACTCTGATAGCGTCAGTGGATCAAACCCGTTTTTCTCGACCATCAGCCTGTCGGGTAGCCATTGATGATGCAGCCGAGGAGCCGCTACTGCACCACGTGCGTCCATGTCATACACCAACACGTTTAGGACGATTTGCAAAACAGTAGTAATAATAGTGCTGCCGCCCGGTGCGCCTGCCACCAGTCGAATCTGACCATCTTCCGTCACAATCGTGGGAGTCATGCTGGAAAGGGGCGTTTTGCGGGGAGCGATCGCGTTTGCGGTGCCACCCACCAAGCCAAAGGCGTTGGGAGTATTGGGCGCGATCGCAAAATCGTCCATTTCATTATTTAAAATAATGCCTGTCCCTGCGGCAACCACCCGTGCACCAAAGTTGAGGTTCACCGTAAATGTCAGACTGACTGCGTTGCCCGCTTGATCGACCACACTCAGATGGCTTGTATCTGCCGACTCTTTGCCAGCCAAACGCTGAAGCAAGGCTGGGTCGGCGGGTTTCACCTGGCTTGAGGGTCGCGCCTTGCTCAAATCAATTTCTGGACGGCGGTTCTCGGCATAGGCAGGGCTGATCAAGGCGGCAACAGGCACTTTAATAAAATCTGGATCGCCTAAGAACTGAGCGCGATCGGCGTAGGCAATTCGCATACTTTCGACCATCCAGTGCAGGGCAGTGGGATCATGCCAGCCCAAGCCTTTTAGAGTAGTGCCGCCCATAGAGCCACTGAGCAGGTTTAGTATTTGCAGGAGATGCACTCCCCCCGATGACGGTGGCGGCATAGAGCAAACTCTCGTCGTTTGAAAATTGCCGCAAACGGGAGCGCGCCAAATCGGACGATATTGCCGTAAATCTTGCTGGGTGATGATCCCACCATTGGCTGCCATATCACGGGCGATCGCGGTGGCAATGCTACCGGTGTAAAAACTGCTTGGCGCTTGAGCGATCGCGCTCAAGGTCTTTGCTAAATCAGTTTGAACCAGTGTTGCACCAATCTCAGGCGGCTTTCCTTGAGGCGAAAAAATCTGGCGAATTGCTGAATTGGTTTGCAATGCCGGATTACGGGCAATCGTGGCTGATAGCTTAGGGGTGACTATAAAGCCCGTTTTTGCTAGGGCGATCGCGGGTTGAACTACCGTTTTCCAGGGTAGCTTGCCATACTGACGATGCACTTCCGCCAATCCTGCCACCGTTCCCGGAACTCCCACTGCTAGATAGCCTTCTGTGCTGGCTTTAGGTAACACCTTCCCAGATGCATCTAAATACATCTTTGCAGTTGCCGCCAAAGGTGCCCGTTCTCGAAAATCAAGTGCCTTGACCTCATTAGTTGCGCCCAGCCTTAGCATTAAAAAACCACCACCGCCAAGTCCGGCGGAGTATGGCTCCACCACAGAAATAGCAAAAGTCGTTGCCACGGCTGCGTCCACGGCATTACCGCCTTGCTGTAACATCGCCAGTCCAGCTTGGCTTGCCAACGGGTGAGCCGACACGACCATTCCTTGCTTCGCGCGATTGAGTGCCAGGGGTATTTGCGCCAAGACAGTAGATGACAGGCTGATAGATCCAGTAAGGGCGATCGCACCCATTAAGACTAAAAGAACACGCATTACAGTTTTGAGTGAAACTTCCAACTCAATATAAATATTTTGTCTGGGGAAATTGATTGTGTGCAGGAGGCTTCATCAAATAATCCTTTCTGTTCAACTTTTAGATTGAGCAGTGATGGCTCCTTACAGGATTATGATTTCTGCTGTTCACTAATGATTTTCGGCGTTGCTGAATGGCGATATGAATTGCCCTCATCCCCAGCCCTTCTCCCTAGGGAGAAGGGAGCCAGAAATCTTGTCCCCTCGCCCGTTGGGAGAGGGCTAGGGTGAGGGTGCATTTCAGAATTCATAGACTGATTCAGCAACGCCTGATTTTCTTTCAAGAACTTCAACAACTATGATATCAGCCAGTTAGGTGATTTAGATGGATGCAATGAACCTCTTCAAGAATAAGAAAAATAGGTAAGATAAGCTAGCCTAGGTCTGATTTTAGACATACTGCACCCGTAAATGGACTAAACCACAGACATAACCTATGACAAGCTCATACATCCAGGAACGCATCCGAAACACCTCCGAAACACCTGTTTTTTTGCGGGGTGGTGCTTCCGCTTGTCGGAGTAATACGCCGCTTGTTCGTTCTTATCACTGGGTCGAGGAATGGGTTGTTCCCAACTATTGACCAGCAGTGCCCCCTCTGGCAGTTCAGCTAACCACGCCTCCAATTCCACCCGTTCCACACTCGCACATTCCTGTTGCCATTGTTCCAACAGACTCGCAGGCAGGGTTTGTCGCATATACGGGAGCATTTCATGGATGTAGTTCCACACCGTCGCTTCACTGCAACCGAGCATCTCTCTCTGCCAATGCCTGCATCGTCCACTGCCGTCGCAGATACAGCAGACCCACTAGCGATCTACTCATCACGTTGGCAGACTGCTTTGCCCCATCCCCTGCTTGCCGTTGGCGTTCGGGCTGCTTTGCCCGTTGCCTCCCAGTTTCCTTGTCCAGTTCCTCTACCCGTCGCCACAATTCCCAGAAGGCACTAGCTCCCAGTCCAATCAGCCGTTTACCCTGTTGGGGGCAGTGATCGAGCACTACCCAGAATTCGATTAAAGGAGCGGTGATTCATAACTTGATGAGCAACTCGACTCTCTCTAGATTGCCACATCCTCCTTATCTTTGAAGAGATCCATTGGGTTGAGGCTGTGGCGATTGAACCTATTGCATTTGAGCTAACCACTTAGAATAACCACAATAATTTTCTTATGAAGGGTTGGGGGTTGACAGGATAAGGAGGATAGGGTTATCTTAGTAAAGCGGTCGAATCGAGGGGAGCGAAAGCGACTTGAGAGGAAGCAGCTAGAACCTAGACATAGTAATAGTTTGAGAGCCAAGAGGGAATATAATA
>JBGSWI010000008.1:0-11656 GCA_041752515.1 Leptolyngbyaceae cyanobacterium
CCAGCATCTTGGCACTGAATATACTGTTGAGTTAGAGCTGCGTAGTCTAGATGAGGGCTAATTTGAGTGCGGGGTCGAGGCATTGCCAGAGTACCTTTTTCATCTTGCTAAATGATACTCCCCTACTCAATTCCGTATTACTCGCCGCCGCTGAACTTGAGCAGTATTAAAAAACAAAGCGATCGCCCCTTGAGAGAGCGATCGCTAAACCCAAAACTCGAACCCAAAACTACAGTTTCACATCAGGCTGAACCGGAGCGATTAGGGCAGTTCTTTGAAGCGCGGGTTTCTTTACGCCCGATAACACAGATTGCAGCATCGGCGTTTTTGCCACCGATTGAGTCGCCAAAGTAAACAATGGATTCGCCAAAATTCCTGCTAGAGAAGTTGCCACAAACGTTAACACTAGCCCGACCTGCAAAGGACGCATCCCTGGAATATTCCAACGAATTTCAGGGTAGTTTTTCACCGATTCAGACATTTCCTGTGGCTCTTTCACCACCATTGCCTTAACCACGCGAATGTAGTAATAGATGGAAATCACGCTGGTGACCAAGCCTAAAATGACCAGACCATAAGCTCCTGCTTGCCAGCCAGCCCAGAACAGATAAATTTTCCCAAAAAAGCCGACTAAGGGCGGAATGCCACCTAAAGACAGTAGGCAAATGCTAAGGGCAAGCGTCAGCAGCGGATCTTTTTGATACAGTCCGCCGTATTCGCTAATTTGATCGGTGCCTGTTCGCAAGGAGAACAAAATCACGCCAATGAATGCGCCCAAGTTCATAAACAGGTACGCCATCAGGTAAAACACCATGCTGGCATAGCCATCTTCCGTGCCCACGACCAGCCCAATCATCACAAACCCCGCTTGACCGATCGAAGAGTAGGCGAGCAGGCGTTTCATGCTGGTTTGCGCCAGGGCGACTACATTCCCCAAAATCATACTCAGCACTGCCAATGTGGTGAGGACAAACTGCCACTGGTCAGTCAGCAGCGGAAAGGCGGTTACTAGCAAGCGAATCGCCAGGGCAAATCCAGCGGTTTTCGAGCCAACTGAAAGGAATGCCACTACGGGAGTGGGGGAGCCTTCATAGACATCGGGTGTCCATTGGTGAAAGGGCACTGCGGCAATTTTGAAAGAAATTCCGGCAATCACAAACACGAGGGCGATGACCATGCCAATCGATTCGCCCAAGCCGGCGGCGGCAATTTGCGTGGCGATCGCGCCCAGATTTGTTTCCCCCCCCGACAAGCCATAGAGCAATGAACTGCCATACAGAAAAATTGCCGTACTAGATGCGCCGATCAGCAAATACTTCAGCGCCGCTTCATTGGAACGGGGATCGCGTTTCGTATAGCCGGTGAGCAAGTAAGACGAGATACTCAAGGTTTCCAAGGAAACGAAAATCGTCACCAATTCGTTTGCCCCAGAGAGAAACATTCCCCCTACCGTGGCGGTGAGCAAAATGGTGATAAATTCTGCCAGCGCCGTTCCCGATTGCGCGATGTATCGCACCGACATCAAAATAGTGACGGCTGATGAAAGCGCAATCATGCCGCGAAAAACCACGCTCAAGGCATCACCATTGAAGCTGCCCAAAAATGAAATGGGGTTGGTAATGTCCCACTGAAAGTAAAGGGCACCTACCGCAGACAGCAATCCAGCGATCGCAACATAAGGAGTCCATTGAGAGGAAGCGGCTCGTCCCACAATTAAATCGCCAACGATCACCACCAGCAACGTAATGATGACAATTAGCTCAGGGAGAATCACTCCGGTATTCAGTTGAGCAGCAAGAGTGGCAAAATCCATGGGGCAGTGTCCGGTTTAAAGATTTACAAATGGATGACTTTACAAATATGACTTACTTTAACAGCCCAATAAAGTTCAGACTATATCCGGCATTTGTGACTTACAGTGGATTCTACCCTGTTCGGTTCCTAGTGGACTGTTTATCAAGTTTCGGTTTACTCATGACTTCCATTCACCGCTTCCATTCACCGCCCTCTATGAATCACTCTTCTTTTTAAGAAAATTTTTTAAGAAAATAGTTGAAAAAACTTGATGATTTGCGATCGCACTTTTGACAACCGTCCTTAAAGCATTACTATCAGGGAATGCAACTGAATGAAAATACCTCTAAATATTTTAAAGAGTGGCGAATATTCATAGCGGTCATCCACTATTCGCTATCAGTGAAAGAAAAGAAGCGTTAATCTGTATGGTTATAAGCCCTTATCGGTTATGAGTCTTTGCCTCATTCGTTGGAGCGTACTGCCCTCCTAATTCCATTGATTAAAAAGCCCATGTCAACCCTGGTTATTGTTGAATCTCCAACCAAAGCCCGCACCATCCGCAACTACCTGCCAGCAGGCTATCGGGTAGAAGCATCGATGGGGCACGTGCGCGATCTGCCCCAATCTGCCAGCGAAATTCCCGCTAGCGTCAAAGGGGAAAAATGGGCGCAGTTGGGTGTGAATGTGGAGTCTAACTTCGAGCCACTGTACGTCGTTCCGCAAGACAAAAAGAAAATTGTGAAGGAACTCAAAGACGCACTTAAAAATGTGGACGAACTCATTCTGGCAACAGACGAAGACCGAGAGGGCGAAAGTATTAGCTGGCATTTGTTGCAGTTGCTTCAGCCAAAAGTGCCGATTAAGCGCATGGTGTTTCACGAAATTACCCAAGAGGCAATTCAGGAAGCGATTCAAAATTGCCGCCAAGTGGATGAGCGCTTAGTAAGAGCGCAAGAAACCCGCCGCATTTTGGATCGATTGGTGGGCTACACGCTATCGCCGCTGCTGTGGAAGAAAATTGCCTTTGGGCTGTCGGCAGGGCGAGTCCAATCGGTGGCAGTGCGGCTATTGGTGCGGCGAGAACGGCAGCGCCGAGCCTTTCGCAAAGGGGCATATTGGGATCTGAAGGCGCTCTTGGAAGCCAATGGCGCAACGCCAGCGGCAAAAGGAAAATTTGAGGCGCGGCTGGTTAGCTTAAACGGGGTTAAGGTTGCCACAGGCAGCGATTTTGATGAAGCAACCGGGCAGATTATTCAGGGGCGCACGGTCGTATTGCTGAATGAAGCTGAGGCAACTTCCCTGGTGGATCGGATTCGCGATCGCCCCTGGACGGTGAGCAATTTGGAAGAGCGCCCGGTGACTCGCAAACCTTCGCCGCCCTTCACCACCTCCACTTTGCAGCAGGAAGCAAACCGCAAACTGGGCTTATCGGCGCGAGACACGATGCGAACTGCCCAAAACCTCTATGAGCAGGGCTACATCACCTATATGCGGACGGATTCGGTGAGCTTGTCGAAGCAGGCGATCGCGGCGGCTCGTGACTGCGTTCAAGAAAAATATGGCGCAGAATATCTCAGTCCAGAACCACGTCAATATTCCACCAAATCCAAAGGTGCTCAAGAAGCCCACGAAGCCATTCGTCCGGCTGGCAGTAGCTTCCGCACGCCCCAACAAACCGGATTAAAAGATCGAGAATTTCGCCTGTATGACTTGATTTGGAAACGTACCGTTGCGTCTCAAATGGCAGAAGCGCGGCAAACCAACATCACCATGCAGATTCAAGTCGAGGATGCAGGCTTTCGCTCTAGCGGCAAGCGGATTGATTTTCCGGGTTTCTTCCGCGCTTATGTGGAAGGTTCCGATGATCCCGATGCGGCGATCGAAGGGCAAGAAGTAATTTTGCCTAACCTGCAAGTGGGCGATCGCCCTGCCTGCACTGATTTAGAAGCAATTAGTCACGAAACCCAACCCCCTGCTCGGTTTACCGAAGCCTCTTTGGTGAAAACCTTGGAAAGCGAAGGCATTGGTCGCCCCAGCACCTACGCCAGCATTATCGGCACCATCATCGATCGCGGCTATGCTCAAATGGTCGGCAATGCCCTCGTGCCCACCTTTACCGCCTTTGCAGTCACCACTTTATTAGAAAAACACTTTCCCGATCTAGTCGATACCAGCTTCACTGCTCGCATGGAGCGCACCTTAGACGATATTTCCACGGGCGAAGTGCAGTGGTTGCCCTACCTGAAAGAATTTTATGCTGGCAAAGACGGGCTGGAAACCCAAGTCAAAGAACGAGAAAGTCAAATTGACCCTGCCGAAGCCCGTACAGTGGTGTTGGAAAATTTAGATGCAAAGGTGCGAATCGGTCGGTATGGCGCATTTATCGAAGTCGAACGAGAAGAAGGCTCCGTCAAAGCATCCATTCCTAAAGATTTGACTCCTTCAGATCTTGATCCAGAGCAAGTAGAAACGCTGCTCAGGCAAAAGACCGAAGGTCCCGAAAAAATCGGCTTGCATCCTGAAACGGGTGAGCCTATTTATGCCCTGATTGGTGCTTACGGTCCTTATGTGCAGTTGGGTGATGTGAGCGATGACAATCCAAAACCGAAAAGAGCCTCCTTGCCCAAAGGGGTGACCATCGAAACCGTGACGCTCGAATCTGCGGTTGGGTTACTTTCATTACCGCGTCTATTGGGTAATCATCCTGAAACAGGGGGCAAACTTCAAGCTGGATTAGGGCGATTTGGTCCCTATATTGTTTATGACCAGGGCAAAGACGGCAAAGACTATCGATCGCTGAAAGCTGGGGATGATGTGTTAACCGTTGACTTGGAACGCGCCCTGGCATTGATTGCCGAACCCAAGGGCGGACGAGGAAAACGAGCCGCTGCCAAGCCAATTCGTGAGCTGGGTGCCCATCCTGTTGATGGAGAACCCGTCAATATTTATGAGGGTCCCTACGGTCCTTACATTAAGCATGGCAAGGTGAATGCGTCATTGCCAGAGGGTCAAACCGTGGACGCGATCGCCATGGATATTGCCGTAGAGGCTTTGAATGCCAAAGCGGGCACTAAAAAAACAGGCGCTAAAAAAACGACAACAGCGCGATCGAGCAAAGCCACGGGTAGCAAGTCTACAGCCAGCAAAACTGCGGCTAAAACAACGAAGAGTGCTGCGGCTAAGTCTACTGCGGCTAAGTCTAGCACCGCCAAGACCCAGGCAAAATCGCCCCCGCCTCAGCCTGAAGTGGAAGAGAGCATCTCAGAACCATCAACTGAGACAACCGCAAAGGCAGCCACCTCAAAAAGGGCAAGCACCGCTCAAACAGCCGCAAAACGCACCACTACCAAGCGCACCACTGCCACTGCTTAAATACTTTTAATCGCAATTTTTGCGGGGTTAGTGTGCCAACGGCTCTATTTTTGCGTATTGTGGGTAGATGGCGTTTGCCACACCCAATTGACCCTATTTCTAGGAGGATTCATGGTGCTTCGTGACCATTTGCAAGCCATCGTTGAGCAAAAGCATCTGCTCACCCATCCCTTCTATCTCGCTTGGACAGAAGGTAAACTGACCCGTGATCATTTAAAGCATTACGCGATTCAATATTTTCAGAACGTACTGGCATTTCCCACCTATGTCAGCGCCGTGCATTTTAATACTCCGCACGTGGGCACCTCGATCGCCCTTCGCCAAGAAATCTTAGAAAACTTGATTGAAGAAGAACGCGGTAGCCAAAACCATCCCGAACTGTGGCGCAGATTTGCTCTGGCTCTCGGTGCCACGGATGCCGAACTAGCTAATACTGAAGCGTTGCCCACCACAAAGAACGTGGTGAATACCTTCCGTCATCTGTGTCTCACCTCGCCGTTCTACGCTGGCTTGGCAGCATTGTATGCTTACGAGTCACAAATTCCAGCGGTGGCAACAACCAAAATTGACGGGTTGAAGCGGTTCTACGGGATGACCGATGCGAATGATTATCGCTTCTTTACGGTTCACCAAGCCGCTGATGAAGCCCATGCCGCCGCCGAACTGAAAATGATTGAAGATTACGCGGATACCCCCGAAAAACAAGCGGAAGTCCTAAGAGTTGCGGCTGAAGCGGCTGATGCTCTGTGGCAATTTTTGGATGGAGTGTATGACACTTATTGCAATGATTTGAAGCTTGAGACTGTTTGCGGGTAGGCAAGAAGCGTGAGGGGCTAAGATTTAGTTCCCTCACGCTTTATTGGGGTTGTCCAAAAAGTTCCTTCTGACTTGAGCGTAGGGCAGACTCAATCTGCATTTTGCAGTTAACGCGATCGGAGATTGTGTTTCTTAAATCAAAATCTAGTGTAGAAGAAAGCTGATTGGTGTTGGAGAAATAAGGGACGGACTGAAGCTGCCTCATATCAATCTCGCTAAAATCGCAGGTATAAGCTCCGGCAAACCGGGCTTGATTATCAAACACTCGAATGTTGTAACCATAGTGACGGGCGATCGCGCTGAATCGATTAATAAACTCATAGCGCTGTAAATAGTCTAATAAGCTCCATAGCTGGCGATTGACGACCAAATCGACCCGACCTGGATCTTTAACATAGCCGGGGTAAGCAATCCAGTTTTCTAAAAGCTTATTGCCAAACTGAGGATTAGCGGCGACCTGTGCCTGAGTCCACCAAAGACTGGGCAGCGTTAATCGGGTTAATGCGATGGTTTGAGCCGTGACCACGCCAGATGGAACTTCCCCCGTCTTTAGCCAGGTGACATTCAGCGGAGTGGGATCGGGCTGTAAGAGAGTCGATGGTAAAGGCGGCGCTGGCAACGGAGAGGCTTCATTCGCGATCGCGCTTTGCCCCACTATTATTGCGATCGCTCCGCCGATCGCGCCCACCCTTAAAAGTATTGAACTCATCCAAATTCGCTTCACAAGTCAGTACTTCAAAAAGTTGGAAATGCGTTATTGCAAGCTTACCGCATGAATTGATTAACTTACCAGTGATAATTTTCAGGAGGGCGGCGCTGTTCTCGTAAAATACAGAAGCGGCGATCGGTGCTAGATTTCAGACTGATTGGGATTTATTAGGACGCACGCACTTTATGATAGGCACTATTTTTTTGGCAGGGGCAAGCCGTGGAGTAGGAAAAGAAATTGCCCAGTGTTTAACAAAGCAACAGATTAAAGTGAAAGCAATGGTAAGGTCTCAAAGTACCCGCACAGACCTAGAAGCGCTGGGCATCGAAGTGGTGATGGGCGATGCGCTCAACTTGGCAGAGGTACAACAGGCAATGACGGGTGAACTGATTGATGCGGTCATTAGCACCATTGGCGGCAAACCTACCGATGGAGAACGGGCAGACTTTAAAGGCAATAAAAATCTGATTGATGCCGCCGTAAATGCTGGAGTCAAAAAGTTTTTACTGATCACCTCTATTGGCAGTGGCAATAGTTCTCCAGCGCTGCCGCCGCAAGCGTTGGAAACGCTCAGTTCTGTGCTGGCGGAAAAAGAACAAGCCGAAAATCATCTGATTGCCAGCGGCTTAACCTACACTATTATTCGACCTGGCGGGTTGAAATCCGACCCACCGGCAACGGGGCAAGGCATTTTGACTGAAAATCCTTTAGTCGCTGGGGTGATTCATCGGGCGGATGTGGCGGCTTTGGTTTGTCAATGCCTGATATCTGACCGAGCGAACGGTAAAACTTTGTCGGCAGTGGATCGCAATGCAATCTATGGGCAGCCAATATTTGAAGAATTCCAGTTGAGATAAGGGCATCGAGGGGAAGAAGTTGGCTCAAACGCAATGAATTTGATGTTTTTTTTGATGCGATCGTCCTGGAAAATGGTGGCGATCGCAATTGTGACCGGGGTTGTGAGCGGGGGCAGCAGTGCGGCGCTAATTGCCCTGATCAGCCAAGCGATGACCCAAGGAAACCCTGACTCGCTGAATACTCTGGCGATCGCGTTCGTTGGGTTGGCATTTATTGCCCTAACTTCCAGCATTATTTCTCAAGTTATGCTAATTCGGCTAGCACAACAAGCGGTGTTTCAGCTTCGGCTTAGCCTTTGCCGTCAGATTTTGGCAACCGAATTGGCACACTTAGAAAAATTGGGTAGTGCCCGATTGCTGGCGACCCTAACCGATGATGTGCAAGCGGTTTCCGATGCGGTGCGGCTGATGCCTTTTTTGTGCATTGATCTGGCAATTGTGGCTGGCGGATTCGCTTACATCATTTGGCTGTCCGGGAAGGTGTTTTTGTTGGTTTCCCTGTTAGCCGTCGTCGCGATCGGAAGCTGTCAGTGGTTGCTAAAGCAGGGGCAAATCTGGCTAGCGCGCGCCCGCAACGAACAAGACTCTCTCTTCAAGCACTTTCGCACCGTCACCGATGGCAGCAAGGAACTCAAACTGCACTACCGCAGGCGACAAGCATTTCTTCAGGAAGATGTGCAGCAGTCCGCTGCCGCCTTTCGTCGCAACAACATTAAAGGGTTGACCCTATTCGCCATAACCTCTAGCTGGGGCAAACTCATCTTTTTCGGTGCGATCGGCTTTGTGCTATTCGCCCTACCCAACTTGATGAGCATTGATCCTCAAGCCTTAACAGGCTATGTGCTGATCTTCACCTACCTCATGTTGCCTATGGATGGATTAGTTAATTCCTTGCCCGTGATTAGCCGCGCTGGGATTGCGCTGAAGAAGATCGAAGCGCTCGATATCTCCTTGGGAGACTGGGCAGAGACCCCTTCCATCCCCGCTTCCATTCATCAACACTGGAAAGAACTACGGTTAGAAGGCGTAACCCATGCCTATCAAACTGAGCAAGAAGAAAGTAGCTTTGGCGTAGGTCCGATTGATTTGACTTTCTATCCAGGAGAATGGGTGTTTATCGTGGGGGGCAACGGCAGCGGCAAATCGACTCTGGCAAAGCTGCTGCTAGGGCTATACGTGCCTCAATCGGGCACCCTTAGTTTTGATGGACACAGGATTGAGGGTCAGAATCGGGAATGGTATCGCCAGCATTTTGCGGTGGTGTTTGCTGATTTCTTTTTGTTCGATCGCCTATTAGGACTCGATCGCACAGACCTAGACATCGAAGCCCAAGACTATATGCGCCGCTTGAAACTAGATCACAAAGTCAGCGTAAAAAACGGCACCCTGTCCACCACAGCCCTTTCTCAAGGGCAGCGTAAACGGCTAACTCTGCTCACTGCCTATCTAGAACAGCGCCCTATCTTTTTGTTTGACGAGTGGGCAGCCGATCAAGACCCGATGTTCAAAGATGTGTTTTATACCGAATTACTGCCTCAATTACGAGCACAAGGCAAAACCATTCTTTGCATTAGCCATGATGATCATTATTTTCATCTCGCCGATCGCATTATCAAGCTGGACTATGGGCAAGTTGAATATGACAAATGCCTGAAATCTGCTCCGCAAGGTGAAGTGTGACGAGAGCACCAATCCAGACTTTCTCACATTAGGAAAAACTTTATGGAGTCTCTATATTCTTTTGCAATAATTTTCCCGAATACCTTACGTTGGATTAGGAAACTAATAAAGGGTTATTCTAAACAGCGTGCCTGATTTAATTTGTCCTTTATCTCTACTCGTTAGGAGGCTCTCCTTTGTTTCCTGAGCAGCCCGCTCCATCCCCGCCTGTTGTCCAGGTTCAGCCCCAGTCAGTGGAGGTCGCCGCGCCGCGCTTCGCTTCTCCTGCTGCTTTAACTCAGCCAAATTTGGCTCCGCCAGAATCGCTGCCGTTACCATCGTCTTCAGCGCCGCAACCCTCTGCGCCCGCCGACACACTGGCTCCAGCGCCCGAACCCGCTCCTGCTGAGCCATCTGCCCCCGTCGCGCCGTCTGCTTCGACCAGTCCTACAATCCCGTCTCCGGAGGCAGCAAAAGCTCAACGACGACAGGAAGTAGAGCAGATGTTATTACAGATCACCCGCAAGGCACGCGCCCAACAGCAAGCGCCGCAAACTCGGGAAGCCGCACCAGAATCGGCACAATATGGTGAATCGGCTGATTACGAGAAGGCTCGTCAAGCGATTAACAAGCTCTCCTTGTCTGCTCAAATTCGGGCAGATTGGTTGCGTAAGCTGAGCGCAAAACAGGGTACGAAAGCTGGAAAATTATCCGCAGCCGCGATCGCCAACAACGCTAGAATTCATTCATCGGGGTCTGGCTCATCTCAAGCGCTATCGGGCGGTTCCTCATCAGGCGTGTCATCAGGCATATCATCAGGGTATATGCCGCCACCCACGGGCTACTCGACCCAAGCGCTGATTCCTTCCAGTCAACCCGCCCTGCAATTGCCAATAGGTCAACTGTTAGGCAAAACCGACTTAAATTTAATTCTGCCCCTGACCCTTCCCGCAGAGATTACCTCTGCCTTTGGATGGCGAACTCATCCCATCACCGGCGATGCTCGATTTCATCGCGGGATCGATTTGGGCGCAGCCTATGGCAGCCCTGTGGTAGCAGCGAAAAGTGGTCGGATTTATCTTGCTGATCTGTATGGTGGCTATGGGCTAACCGTGATTGTGCAACACAACGCCATGCAGCAAACGCTCTACGCTCATATGTCGCAGTTGTTTGTGAAGCCGGGAGAATGGGTGCGCCAAGGGCAGTTGATTGGTCAGGTGGGCAGCACAGGGGCTTCGACGGGTCCTCATTTGCACTTTGAGTTTTTGCAGCAAACGGCTCAGGGCTGGAGTGCGCTTGATCCGGCAGCGGTGTTCAAGCAGGCGATCGCCCTGGCTCAAGCAGAGAAAACCCAACGCAGTGCAAAAGACTTAGGCAACAGCCTTAACCTATCTGCGTCCGGTGTCGTAGACATTTCGGCTACGGCTTCCGTGCCCGTTGCCCAGCGAGATGAAGAGTTGCTCTTTGAATTAGCTGAGTCTGCTTCCATTCCCACAGTGAGTCTGTTATTCCCATTTATAGTGCTTCCCCAAGCGGCTGTACCAGAACTTGGCTGGTTATCGCCCTTGGTGAATGATTTCTTGGCGGCTCAGTTTGATCCCCTGGTGCAACGCCCTGTTTTGTTGGAACGGTCTCAATCGGTGAGGTTTCAGGCGATCGCTGCTTTAACAGAGTTGCCAAACACAACCCCAACTCCATCCACCATCGCATTTGAAGCCGGAAATGTGCAGGTGGCAACCACTCCAGCATTGGCAAATTTGACGATCGCCGCGACTATGCCCGGAATCATCCATCGGCAAGCGCCGCCTGAACCGGGTGTAAAACAATTACCCGCCGTTGCGCCCAATCGATCTCTTCCGAAAATTGCGCCTAGTCTTGCAGTCAAACAAACAGATTCCGCCTTGAAAACGCTCAAGCTGTCGGATAATCGCGTTCCTATTCTGCCGTCTAAACTGCCGCTGTCCGTCAGAAATCCATGAAGCCAAGCTTCAGTAAGAATGCGAAAATACACGACTAACTTTATAAAGACTCTATAAAGTTAATTGAATATGTCTTACAACGCCAAGACTTTAAATGCTAGAAAATTGCCAGATTTGATCAAGATCCAGCCCGCTACGGGTTTACCAACACCACCCAAAGTTGCATAAACGTCAGGCGGTAAAGATTGAACGGTAGGAGGGTTGGGCGATCGCCCAGGTGAACCCACACCTTCAACCATTGAATACAGCGTAGATTTTTCCATTATTGTTTACCAAAAAAAATGGGTCTAAAGCCCCGCTCCTTTAGGACGGCTTTGAGAATTGAGCTATGCACTTCCTAAGAACCTCAGACATACCTATTCCTTGCTTTTCAGCCTCTTGTTTCAATTGCTGAATCTCATATTCAGACAGCCTAACTTTAATTGATTTTTCCCTAGCCATATACGAACGTTTGGAGGTACAATACG
>JBGSWI010000009.1:0-64116 GCA_041752515.1 Leptolyngbyaceae cyanobacterium
CCCACTGGGGCTGTCTAAATCAAACTAGAGGTTTCGTTGGACAAACGGGCATCAGGTTTGAGCATTGCCGCAAGGATAGACAGTTTTAAGGCGCGTCGATGAACTAAGAATCCCTGTGCGTTTACGCCAGGGAGTGTCAACTATTCCATTCGTAGCGCTACTGCGAGTTAGGGTCATATTTTCAAATGTTGCTGAAGCGATCGCCGCATCACCTCCACGGGCGCGGGCTGCTGAAGCCAAATCTCTAGGGCAGCGGCTCCTTGTTGCACCAGCATTTCTAACCCGTCGATCGCGATCGCGCCTTGTTGGGCTGCCTGCTGCAAAAATAGGGTTGGCTGGGGCACATAAATCAAGTCATAGGCGATCGCGCCCGGTTGCAGCGTTTTTAGCAGGGAAAGATCCACAGGGGACTGATCGACTTGGGGCTGCATTCCAATCGGGGTCGTATTCACAATTAAGCTTGCCGTGGGCAAAAACTTTGGTAAGTCATGCCACTCATGGGTTTGGAGCAAGGGCGCGGTGGCTGAATTTGCCCAACTTTGCTGAAAAGCGGTTAGTTTGGCGCGATCTCGTCCCACCACATAAATCGCGCGACAGCCCAACTCAGTACAGCCAGCTACCACGGCACGCGCTGCGCCGCCATTGCCCAAAATCACCACGTCCACTTCTGCCCAACGCGGATCAAGGTGCTTTAAAGGAGCCAGAAACCCAATCACGTCTGTGTTTGTACCGCTCCAGCCTTGCTCAGTGCGCCAAACGGTATTGACTGCGCCGACTGCTTGAGCGGCAGAACTAATTTCCGTCAAAAGCGGTAAGATTGTCTGCTTGTGTGGAATGGTGATGTTGAAGCCCTGTAGTCCGATCGCCGCAAATCCAGCGATCGCCACCGCCAGGTTTTCTGGCTTGACAGGCAACGGCAGATAGGCAAAATCTACGCCAAGATGGGCGATCGCGGCATTGTGCATCACCGGTGACAAGGAATGGGAAACCGGATGCCCCATTACGCCCAGTAGTTTTGTTTTGCCAGTAATCACAGGGTTAAAAAAGGGATAGGGGTTAAGCCACCGATTCTGGTTTGGCGGGTTCCGTCGCTGATTCAGTAGGCGCAGGAGAAAATTCGAGATCTGCCATTTCTATGGAACTCTCTAAAGCCATTTCGGATGGGATCGCGGCATCAAGTGTTGCTTCGGTTGGCGCAGTGTCGGGAAGGGGGGCTGCGATGGGGTCGCCCGCCTCGGTTAGGGTCACTTCTGGAATAGCGATCTCGGCGGTTTCGGGGCGATCGAGTTCCGTGGAAGAGATCACGCGGCGAATAGGCAAGTTAGCGATTAAGGCAGTCGATCGCTGGCTGCTTTCTAGGGCAAACTCCATGCTGTCGGTGTCTAGCTCAACATAGCGAGAAACAACTTCTAGAATCTCCTTTCGCATCGCTTCGATCACGTGGGGCGGCAAATCGGCGCGATCGTGCGCCAAAACCAATCTCAATCGGTTCTTTACGTCATGACGACTGTTTGTTGGGCGAGCAAAGAGACGTTCGATCAGTTCAAATAACATGAAGCAGGAGGGTAAAGGGGAGTATCGACTTCAGAAGAGTTTTGTTGAGAACATTTTGCGAAGGCGAGAGAGTAGCCCATCGTTTGGCACAGTCAGATCCAAAAAATCGACGGTTTCCCCTTCTAGTCTACGAGCGATATTGTCGAACGCGGTTCCTGCCAAGGAGGGGATTTCCGATAATACGAGGGGTTCGCCTTTGTTTGTAGACACGATTACGCGCTCATCATCGGGAACCACGCCAATTAAAGGAACTGCCAAAATTTCCTGCACATCTGCCACGCTCATCATGTCGTTTGCCTGCACCATGGCGGGACGTAGACGGTTGATAATCAGGTGTACCTTTTTAATATTATTGGCTTCAAGCAACCCAATCACGCGATCGGCATCCCGCACCGCCGCGATTTCGGGTGTGGTGACGATCAAGGCTTCTTTGGCTGCCACGATCGCATTTTGGAACCCCATCTCAATTCCTGCCGGACAATCTACCAGCACGTAGTTAAATGCCTTGGTCAGCGCATTCACCAATTGCTTCATTTGATCTGGCTTGACGGCATCCTTCGTCCGGTTTTGCGCCGCAGGTAGCAGCATCAACGTCGGGTAACGCTTATCTTTAACCAATGCTTGCTCTAGGCGGCAACGCCCTGCCAACACATCCACGGCAGTATAGACCACCCGATTTTCCAGCCCTAGCAGCAAATCAAGATTGCGTAGACCAAAATCCGCATCGATCACAATCACCTTGCGACCTCGCTTTGCTAACGCCATGCCCAAATTAGCAGTCGTGGTAGTTTTGCCCACACCACCCTTGCCAGAGGTAACTACAATAACGCGACTCATGGAATGAGCTTTATCACTAAACAACTAAACGATTGTTGCAACCCACGGAATGCCCTGAGTAATCTAACAATATCAAACCTGGCTTCCTTATACTCGAAAAGCGCCAAGATGATGGAAAAAGGATTAGATCATTCTTCGCGTAAGATGTTTGCATAAGATGTTTGCGTAAGATGCGTGAACTGCTACAAGTTTGACTCGAATGAGGCTGTTTGATAAATCTGGGTTAACAACTCCACTAAAATAAACGGAAATTCGATAGGATGAGTTAATACGGAATGATTCCGACCTTTTTATTGAAAGCTGTGAGTGCCATCCATGACTGCTGAGGTTTTGGTAGAGAAAAAGAAATTAGCGAAGCCACCGCTGGAGATTCATCAGTTGGGCGATCGCGTGTTGCGTGCGCCTGCAAAACGAATTGCCAAGGTGGATGCCGAAATTAAGCAACTGATTCGAGAAATGTTGCAAACCATGTATAGCGCGGATGGCATTGGTTTAGCTGCGCCTCAAGTGGGGGTTAATAAGCAACTGGTCGTCGTGGATTGTGATCCAGACGACGCTACAAAATCACCGCTGATTTTGCTCAACCCGGCGCTGACCAAGGTGAGCCAAGAGATTGTGGTCAACCAGGAAGGGTGTCTCAGCATTCCCAATGTTTATCTAGATGTCAAACGTCCCACCGCGATCGAAGTGGTTTATAAAGACGAAAACGGTCGCCCTCAGCGACTGACAGCGACCGGGCTGCTTGCCTGCTGCATTCAACACGAAATTGATCACTTAAATGGTGTTTTGTTTGTCGATCGCGTGGAGAATGCCTTGGAGTTAAATCAAGAACTAACCAAGCATGGCTTTTCGGCACGGGCGGTTAAACCGGTAAGCTGAGAGGGAAATCCTTTGTAAACGGCTCGGTTTTAGTCAAGCTGTTTGAATTTTTCATGTAGATAGTCTAATTTTTAGCCCATTGAGATGTTTCGGGATTAGTCTATAGTGACTCCAAAAAGCGGCATACTTCTAGCAGGTTCTTGTATCACGGCGATCGCGGCGGTTGGCTCAGTCTTTGAGTTATCCTCTGGCGAACCCGAACTGGGCGGCTTGGTCACTGGAATTATTTTGGCATTCAGTATTCCTTTAACGATTGTCTGTTTTTGGGTAGCCGTTCAAGATACGAGAGCCAATCAAAAATAAATTTCTCAAATCCTGCTGAGTGTGTTGATTTTTGGCACAATTTATTGTCTCGGCAGACTTTTCTGATAATGTCTGGCACTCAATCTATTGCATTTCTTCGATTGCGCTCTGGCAAACGTGGCGCTCTGCGCCGGAAACCTGATTATCCGCTGTCCATGTCTGAGCCGATGGCAATTGGGCGAGATCTATGCTGCGAAATTGTTCTAGATGCATCCCTTTATCGCTCAGTTTCTCGGCGACACGCAGAGATTGTGCCTATTTTGGAGTGTGAGTCGCCTCAGGGAGAGCGGTTTTGGCAGGTTTGCGATCTAAACAGCAGCAACGGCACATTTGTGAATGGCGATCGCTTAAAAGGATGCCAGGTTTTGCAAGTGGGCGATCGCATCATGCTGGGGCAAAATGGTCCGGAGTTAGTGTTTGAATATCACCTTCAAGCAGCAGGGCAACCGCTAGACAATTTTGGCGTGGCACGAGGTTCATTACCGCTGGCTCTTGATCCAACTTTGCCGTCGCCTAGGAACCGTAGTAGACCGGAAGATGTCAGCTTAACTCAGTTGTTTCCAATCTTATCTACCGGGCGTGAACTGACTCAAAAAGCTTACTTGGTGCCGGCGATCGTTACCATTACGTTTGTCGTGTTGTTATTTTTGGCGATCGGCAATCCAGCGATGTTTAACCTATTGCTGGCGGCATATCTAGCGATCGCAGCGTTATATTTCATCTATCAACTGTGCGGCAAGCGAAAGCCCTGGTGGCTGTTGATGGCAGTGGCAACCAGCACGGTCTTGATTTTGATCAGCCCCGTTTTGGATCTATTTATATTAATATTTCATCACCTTTTGCCGGGTGACTTATCGAACACCAATGCCGCAACCAATTTTTGGGTGTTGTTGGTAAAAATGTTTTTTGGCGCGGGGTTGATGGAAGAGTTGATCAAGGCAGTGCCCGTGTTCATCGCCTTGGGTTTGGGACTGCGGCTGCGATCGCCCTTTCGATCTCGCGTTGGCGTATGGGAACCATTGGATGGAATTTTGCTCGGTGCGGCTTCGGCTGTGGGTTTTAGCTTAATGGAAACCCTGGGAGTCTATGTTCCCGCAACCTATAAGTCCTCCCTTTTAGGAGGGCAAGAAGCCGCTCAACTCGCCGGACTGCAACTACTGATTCCGAGGGTGTTAGGCTTGGTCGCTGGACACATGGCTTACAGCGGCTACTTTGGCTACTTCATTGGACTCAGTGTGTTGCAGTTTCGGCAGCGCTGGCTGATCTTGAGCGTTGGACTGTTTACGGCGGCTGGCTTGCACACGCTTTGGAATGCCGCAGGAATGCTGAGTCCGATTTTCCTAACATTTGTGGGTGTGCTGTCCTATGCGTTTTTGGGTGCCGCCATTCTCAAAGCACGGGCGCTTTCCCCCACGCGATCGCAAAACTTCGCTACCCGCTTTCTGCCCTGACTTTTTCTGCCCTGACCTTAGCGATCGCAAAACTTCTGCACTGCTCCTACCGATAGGTTCAATGTCTCGGCGACTTGGTTCATCGTTAGCCCCAAACTCATGAGACGGGCGATCGCACTCGACTAGACCATAACATTTTGCTGAAAGGCTCACTCTAGCAGCCAGCCGAAGACTTCACCCAGGGTTAGAGTTAAGCCAGCGGCAAAAGTGGGCACAGGCAGAACGATCGCTGGATCTTCAAACGCTTTGACTTGTTGACCAGGGGAATAGACCAAAATTAGGCTTTCCTCTGGGTCAATCAGCCAGCCGAGTTGAGTGCCATGTTCCAGGCAATGCAGAATGTTGAGTGCCACGCGATTAGCACTCTGCTCAGGAGAAAGAACCTCAATCGTCCAATCGGGAGGAATGGGGAAAACGTTGGCAACTCTGCCATCAGGTTCACGCGGAATTCTTTCTTGAACAAACACTGTGACATCGGGTACGGTTGAACGACCACCATAGACGCTACTGCGGCTTCCCGCAGGGTAGGTGCAGCGCAATTCCGGGAAAGCGCGAGCAACCTTTGCAGGTTTGAGAGCCGCATTAATAGCCCTGAGCAATTCTCCCTGAATAACACTGTGGTGTCCTTGTGGCATGGGCTTTTGAATGATTTTGCCGTCAATATATTCGCTGGCGGGCTTGGTTTCTGGCAGTTGCAGAAACTCCTCCAAGGACACGGTTTTTGCTGGGGTTTGAACCATGGTTCGCTCCGATGATGAGCAATCTTACTTGTTATGCTAGCTTGCTCTATCTTAAAAAATTCTCTGTAGATGGGCGATCGCAGTTTGAAGTCCTACACTGTAGGTTATGCTTCTTATAAAATTAAGGATTGGCAGTCATGGGATTGTTTGACCGTGTTAGCCGGGTAGTACGTGCAAATCTGAACGATGTCGTCAGTAAGGCTGAAGACCCCGAAAAGATTCTAGAACAAACGATTATTGATATGCAGGAAGACCTGGTGCAAATGCGTCAGGCAGTGGCAAGCGCGATCGCCAGCCAAAAGCGGAGTCAACAGCAACATAACCAAGCTCAGACCGAAGCAAACAACTGGCAGCAACGGGCACAGTTAGCGATTCAAAAGGGTGATGAAGGGTTGGCGCGAGAAGCGTTGGTTCGCAAAAAGACCAATTCTGAAACTGCTGCCGCGCTCAAAACCCAACTTGATCAGCAAAGCACAATGGTCGATACGCTGAAGCGGAATCTGATTGCATTAGAAGGTAAGATTTCGGAAGCCAAAACCAAAAAAGATATGCTCAAAGCACGGGCATCGGCGGCAAAAGCCAACGAACAACTGCAAAACGTGGTGGGTAACATGAGCACGGGCAGTGCCATGGGTGCGTTTGAGCGCATGGAAGAAAAAGTGCTGCAAATGGAAGCAAAGTCTCAAGCCGCAGCGGAATTGGCGGGTTCCAGTTTGGAAAGCCAGTTTGCCCTATTGGAATCGGGCGGCGACGTGGATGATGAACTGGCAGCGATGAAAGCCCAACTATTAGGCGGTTCTCAAGACCAAGCCCAGCTTCCTTCTGGCGCTCCGGTGGACAAAGCAACCACTCAGCAAACAAGTAATCCGGAAGTGGATGCTGAATTGGAAGCGTTAAAAACAAAGCTTGACCAACTTTAGGCGATCGCTCGCTGCTATCATCACAGCTTTTTCTAGCCTTCTATGTTGACTGGGTTTGCCTTTGAGGTTCAAAACAGGTCAAAATACGAAGGCTTTGTTTTTAACATTATTTAGGAAAGGGTATGAGTATCACGATCATTACGGATGCTGAATTTTCGGCAGAAGTTTTGCAAGCCAAACAGCCTGTGCTGGTTTATTTTTGGGCACCTTGGTGTGGTCCTTGTCGGCTGATGGCTCCGATGATGGAAACGGTAGCAATGGATTATGGCGATCGCCTAAAGGTGATTAAAATGGAAGTTGACCCCAACCCAACCTCCGTTAAAACCTATAAAGTGTATGGAGTTCCTGCCTTTCGCCTCTTTCAGGCAGGTGAAATGGTGGCTTCTCTCGAAGGGGCAATTCCAAAGCAGCAGGTTAAGGCATTTTTGACCGATCATATGCCAGCCTTAGCCTAAATCTAACTCGTATAGACCTTTAACCCGACTTTAATCATGCAGTTTGCCCAGCGATTAGCGCCGCTTCAGTTCAATGTATTTGCCGATATGGATCAGGCAAAAGCGCAAGCGCGAGTCGCAGGGCGGCAACTGATTGATCTATCGCTTGGCTCATCGGATCTGCCCACGCCGGAACCTGTGCTCAGGGCGATCGCCGATTCCTTGCCCGATCCCAGCACCCACGGCTATCTGCTATTTTCGGGCACTCAAGCCTTTCGCCAAGTTGCCGCCCAGTGGTACACCCAAAAGTTTGGCGTTGTCGTTGATCCTGAAACCGAAGTGCTGCCGCTGATTGGCTCCCAGGAAGGCACTGCCCATATCCCTCTAGCGATTCTCAATCCGGGAGACTTCGCGCTGTTGCAAGATCCGGGCTATCCATCCCATGCAGGCGGCGTTCACCTCGCCAGCGGACAAATTTACCCGATGCCGCTAATCGCCGCGAACCACTTTTTACCGGTGCTGGAAGATATTCCGGGGGCTGTTCTAGCGCAAGCAAAAATGATGGTGTTGAGCTATCCTCACAACCCCACCACCGCGATCGCCCCCCTAGAATTTTTTCAAAAAACCGTCGCCTTTTGCCAGCGACATAATTTAGTTTTAGTCCACGATTTTCCCTACGTGGATCTTGTTTTCCCGAACGACTCCAATCTTGGCGCTGCGATCGCTCCTTCCGTCTTGCAAGCTGACCCCAACAAAACCGTTTCCATTGAGTTTTTCACAATGTCTAAGTCCTACAACATGGGCGGTTTTCGAGTCGGCTATGCGATCGGCAATGCGGAGTTAATTCGGGCATTGCGGCAGGTGAAAGCGGCGATCGACTTTAACCAATATCGCGGCATTTTGAACGGGGCGATCGCGGCGTTGACTGGCTCCCAAGACTCCATTCACACCGTAGTCGAGACCTTTCGTCAGCGCCGAGATGCTGCCATCGCTGCTCTGCATGGAATTGGCTGGAACGTGCCCACGCCTGCCGCCACCATGTATATTTGGGCAAAACTACCTGAACCTTGGACGCACGACTCCATTGGCTTTGCGACCCGACTCGTCGAAGCAACCGGAGTTGCAGTATCGCCCGGTGCAGGCTTTGGCAAATCAGGCGAAGGCTATGTGCGGTTGGCGTTGGTCCATCAGCCATTGGTGCTAGAAACCGCGATCGCCCGGATTCAGCAGTTTTTGAAGGGCAGTTAGTGGACATGAATGAGGGAAACTTTCTAGCTTTTGTAGAATATATTTTCCACCGTGGATCACTCGGATCGGGCACGACACTTGCCCAATTTGATCGCGCGATCGCCCTTCCCTAAAAATGACACTGCTACTTTCTGGCGATCGCTAATGGACAGCATTCCCAGATGAAGCTTCACCGTTTTTTGGATGTTTGCCTTGGCTTCTTCCAGCGAGTCGCTGTGGGGATGATAGATCTTCAACTCAGGATGTTAAAAGGAGGATGAGCTTCGCTAAGCGCCTTTTCCAGGATCGGCGCTCATAGTGTCGAGGTAGGTAATAAACGCCTTTGCCCAAACACTTTCTTCCAGGTAGTGTTTCGTAATCTCAGCAAGGGTCGCTTTACTCGCTTTTAAATGGCGATCGGGGTTAAGCAGTTGATTGCGGAGAGTTGCCAGTTTAGTGGCATTTGGGGTTGTCGGATTGACAATCTCAGCGTCAATGATTTCGTAGGCTTGAGTTTCCGTGGTGACTCTAGGATGCTGCTTTTGCAGATCAGCAAGAGCGGCTTTCAACTCTTGAAGCACAGTAGTGAGTTCTGTATCCGTAGCATAGTTATGCTGAATGCCAACTTGATCATGCTGAATCGTGACATCACCTGAGTTAATGTTGCCAACTTGACCAATATGAAATGTGGGTTGATTTTTAGACGATTCTGCCATGACGGTTACCTCGATCGCTTCCATTTGCTTTAACCATTGATCAATCCATTCTGGCGGGAATTCTGGCGCACCATTGAATGGCTTTTCTGGCTGCTCATGCAAATTTCCCACTAGACTTTCCCATTGGGTCGTGATGTCCGAGAGGAGCGATCGCAATTGGCTGGCTTCAGGCGAAAAATCTTGTCGATACTCCCCTTCAATCAACATCCAATAGCACTCCTCTGCCAACTGCACTAACCGTTGACTGGTTAAAGACTGTTGAGCAAGTTGCTCTACCTGCCTGGTGAAAGTGGTCAGCAGGAATTGAGAACTAGGTGAAATCAGGTGAGAGGTATCTACCATCGATCAGTTTCCTTGCCTGTAACAGGATCAATCTCAATATGCCCCAAGTCAATAGGTCTTTTGGGATGAACCCGAATCACTCGTCCTTGAGCATCATAGCTTTCGTACCAGGTGCGGATTGGTTTCCCCGTTGATGAATCGACTTCCACCACTAGCCGCGCCCCTGCTGTTCTTCCCGCACTTCTGGCTGGCTTATATTCGTCATAGTAGCGAATTCGCCCATTTTGCAACACCCTAAAGCGATCGTAAGCCGCAACCCTGCGATCGTGTTCGGGAACCCAAGACAAATCAATCACACGCTCAATTTAACTCTATTCAGAGCATTCCCCCTCCAGCGCTGGCAATTCATACTTCACTCCCACCTGATCACCCTGAATTGTTGGCTCAATGTTTATATTTCCAACAGTCTCAGCGTTCAAATTTTCTAAGGACTCAATGATGTAAGTAGTATGAGCAGCCTGACTTTCTTCCCTTTTTCCTCTTCCCTTTGCCCTTTTGATTTCCTCCACCGCCGCCTGAGCAATTTCGTAATTGTAGAATCCACAAAATCCCTGGATTTCAGAAATTGATTCAAAAATAGAATATTGAGGTGACGTTCTCTGAAGTTTATCTAAGTAAGGAAGAGAAATAGGTAATCTGATTTTGCCTAAAGCGCGAATTGTATCTTTTTGAACATAAGTGTCTGAGTCGCTTAAGACAGTTAGAAGTTTAGAAGCTACATAATTGGTCTTTATTTTTTCTAATCCACGAATAGCACCTCTTCTGACAAATGGTACAGAATCCTTTAAAGCTTCAATTAACTTTTCAGTTAAAACTTCGCTGTTGATTTCTCCTAATGCATCAACAGCATAAGTTCGCACTATATCATCGTCATCTTGTAATGCAATCAAAAGCTCCTCAATATAAAAATCCCTTGCAAAATCATTAAATTGTAAGGCAACAAAAATATTCCTACGAACTTCAAGATCTCGATGTTTAAACGCAGCTAATATACTTTGCTCATCTTTTTCAGAGATAATTCTCCCCAAAGCATAAGCTGAATTAGTTCGTACCAGTTGATGTTCATCTTTCAAAGCAGAAAGCAGTATAGAAATTGAAGTTTTAAGGCGAAGTGATAATAGTGCTTCAGCAGCCATAGACCGCACAAAAGGATGTTCATCCTGCATCATGATTGTAAAGTTAAAATCTGAGAAGTTCAATTTTCCTAAAGCGGAAACAGCATAACCACGTACTGAAAAACAGTGATTACTTAATAATGTTTTCAATTTTGGAATTGCTGCTTTACAACCAATCCTTCCTGAAGCAAATGCTGCATTCGCCCTAATCAAGCAAAACTCATGCTCCAAGCCTGAGAGAATCTGAAGTGAAATTTCATCGGACTTATTATCTTTTAATAGTTCGCAAGCTGCACTAATTAAATACTTATCTCTACTTTTTAAAAGTGTAGATAGAAAAGGTATGATTTGATTAGCATCAATTTCACCTAAAGCACGAATAGCACTCAGATTCACCCAAGATTCCTCATCTTCAAGAGCTTTAACTAGCCCAGATATGGCTTTCTTGCTACCAATTTTTCCTAGAGCAGAAGCACACTTATTCCGTACTAAGGAGCTTGCATCATTCGCTAAGGTTTCTAACAGTGATTCAACTGCGACTTCAGCAACTAAGTCGCCTAACTTAGAAGCAGCCTTTCGACGAATATCTGGACATTGGTGTTTTAGAGATTCTAATAACTCTTTAATTGACTTCTTGCTAGGAAGTTGTCCTAGGCTATCAATAGTAGTCAAACAAACTAAAATATTTTCACAATATAAGTACGGTACAATAGCAGAAACTACAGCATCTGAACCAATCAAACCAAATGCGTAAGACAGAGTATATCGTGTATCGAATTCATCCTTGGTTAAAGAGTTTTCATTCAAAAATTTTAATAAGTAAGGGATAGCAAAATCTGATTGAGTCTGACCTAGCAGATTGATTTCAAGTATTTGTGGAATTTGACTTCCCAGGTTTAATTTAATTGCTTTCTCTTGGAATGGTGGCTTTACTCTGCCAGATAGTTTTGCACCTAGCATTAAATCCACTTCAAAAGCTATTCCTATAAAGTGAATTGTCTGAGCTTCCCTACTGATTAAACCCAGCATGAAAGCGATCGCTTCTGTCCATTTCAAATAATTCAAATAATGTTGCTTCAGTTCGCGATCGCTGAGTGTGGGAAGCAACGTTAATAGTTTTTCGGCGGCGTAATATTCCTGAAACAGTTGGTGCAGGAACTCGATGTGGTCAAGATCTTTAACAACCAAAAGCTTGAATCTCAATAGGTCTTCCAGCCATGCTTTGGCATTTTGAGCCGGAGCTTCAACGCGACCTGTGAGGTAATCTTCTAAAATTTTTTCGGCTTTCGTTTTGGAGATAATTAACCAGGAAGGAGTTGGTTTGCAGGGATCAGTGTGAGGATCTCCCTGAATCATGGTGAAGGCGAGATGCTGGAACAATTCAGCGGTGAATCGGCGGGAGTCGCCTGAAATGGGTAAGGTGTGGGACGGTTTGAACTCTTCGTAGCGTCGAGCAAACTCTTTTTGAAACAATTCACCCCGATTTTGCGGTAGTTGTCCATCGGGGCTATCTTGCACCACATCGCAAAGAATTTTCAGGAGCAAGGGCGTTTCTGCTAGTTCTCGCAAGCGGTCTTTAAGTTGACGCAATAGGCTCTCTGCTCGTCCAGGCAATCGATTTTCAATAAACTGCTGCATCTGTGGTTCCGTAAGCGGCAGCATTTCCAGCTTTTTCTCAATGCCCAAATCTGATCCGGCTCCCAATTCCCGTGTGGTGAAGATCCGGGGATTGGTGCAAAAGTCGCGATCGCGTTGAAATTCATCCAAGGCTGACCAGGCAACACTGGTAGGCAACTCATTCAAGCCATCGAATAAGAGCAAAAGCCGTCCGGCAAACAGCAACTCTTCGATCGCCGTCTCATCCCGCGTCACTTTTCGCAGTGACCTCTGAATCCAGTTCACAACCGAACCATCCCGGCGATCGCGCAACTCCATCAAAACAGGAATAGTGAAATCTGCTTGTCCCTTCTCAATAGCTGCTAAAGCCTTTTGTGCTTCTTCCCAGTGCAATCGTTGTAAGGCGGTCGATTTGCCGGAGCCGGGTTTGCCAATTATCAAAACGTGGTCAGGTGCAAACGTCTGCAATCCATCCAACACCTCAAAGCGTTCTGCTTTTTCTTGCCGATGCTGGGTTGGATCTTGCGATTGGCGAGAGGGGACTGTTTGCACCTTTAAGGGCAACTCGGCTTCTGTAGGCGTATAGCGATCGCCCCAATCTTGAGAATTAGAGTGAGGCAGTGATCGCAAATAATCCCGAAAATTCAGTTCAGCCATCAAAACTTTTGCAAGGGTGTTGTTTCGATGATAGGCGATCGCGCTTTTTAGCTATGCTTCCAAAACCTTCTGATCATGGGAACGAATTTGACTACCATAGATGAGGGTTTACCGAGGCAATCATCATGACCGAATCAAAGAACGTGTTGGGCGAACCGCTAGAACTCTGCTGCACCTCGCCGATGACGGGCTATTACCGCGATGGCTACTGCACCACCGGCGACGGCGATGTGGGTATACACGTGGTTTGCGCCCAAGTCACCGCCGAATTTCTGACGTACACCAAAGCACAGGGCAATGATTTATCAACGCCCATGCCTGCCTATGGCTTTCCCGGCTTGAAACCCGGCGATCGCTGGTGTTTATGTGCCTCTCGCTGGAAAGAAGCTATGGATGACGGAGTAGCGCCACCCGTTGTTCTGGCATCCACCCATGCCGCCGCATTAAAATATGTGACCTTGGAAGAGTTGAAGCAACACACGAACGATAAATTTTGAAGCACCTTACCAATGACGCGCGCCACTTGCAGGGTGACTACCGAAGTCGCCCTGACCGCAAGATGCTGATGATCAGCCAAAAGCCGAGGAAACTGGCAGAGAAAAATAAAGTGCTGCTGATCCAAAAGAGTTGCCCAGTGCGATCGTTGGCGAGAATTAGCGCTGCGCCCATGATCATTGATCCCACGACAATGCTGAAAGACAGGCGGTTGGCAGAATCATCAATGCTGCGGCGGAGCAAGTCTAGATCTCGCAGATCGACTTTCCATTGGAGGGTTTCGGAAGTGACGCGATCAAGCAGCATTTCAATTTGGCGAGGAGATTGCAAGCCCAAACTTTTTAAGTCCAACGCGGTTCGCAATAAAGCCTGCATGGGCGCTTCTCCCACAATCTGCCGCCGAAACAAGTCGGTCATTAAGGGTTTAATTTGCTCAGTCAGGTTGAATTCTGGATCTAAGGTGCGGGCAACCCCTTCTAAATTTGCCAGAGTTTTTGCATAAAGCCCCATGTTGCCGGGAACGCGCAGATTATTAGACCGGGCGCGCTGAAGAATCTCATAAAATAGCTGACTGAAATTAACTTGGCTCAAGTTGAGATTGTAGTATCGGCGCAACAGGCGATCGTAGTCGGCTTCTAGCCGTGCCATGTTGACGGGTTCAATCGGTTCTGCCAATTGGAGGGTGAGTTGGGCGCAGCGCTGGGCATCCAGGTTGACGATCGCCAGCATCATTTCGGTCAGGGCTTGCTGGGTAAGCGGATCGAGTCGCCCGACCATGCCGCAGTCTAATAGAGCCAGCCGTCCATCGTTGAGGTAAAACAAGTTGCCAGGGTGAGGATCGGCATGAAAAAAGCCATCGATGTAGATTTGCTGAAAAAAGGCGCGAATCAGCAGATTGACGATCGCCCGTTCTTCTGCTTTGCGATCGCCGTCATGCCCTACACCTTGAAAATCTCCATTCAGCAGCGGCACTCCATCGAGCCATTCCATCACCAACAGTTTTTCCGTAGTCAAATCCCAGTTGATTTCAGGCACCACCAGGCGATCGCTGTCAAACCAACGACTGCCTGCCAGATTGCGCCGCAGTAGATCGGTACACTCTGCCTCTTGGGAAAAATTCAATTCACCCCGTAGCGCCGTAGCAAACTCATTTGCCAGTGCCTTTAAATCGTAGTACTGCCCCACTTTGGTGAGGGAGGCGAGTTCTGCCAAACTGCGAATCAGTGTAATGTCTTGCTCGATGGTGATATCGATGCCGGGACGCTGCACCTTGAGGGCAACTTCACGCCCGCCTATTAGGGTGGCGCGATGAGTTTGGGCGATCGAGCCAGCCGCAACGGGTTCAAAGCTTATTTTGGCAAACACCTTGTCTAGAGGTTCTCGCACTTCCTGCCGCAGCAGCACTTCAATTTCTTGCCACGCGACCGGAGGAACATCGGCTTGAAGCGCAGTCAGTTCTTTTAAATATTCGGGAGGAAGTAAATCGGGGCGAGTACTCAGCAGTTGCCCTAGTTTGACGTAGACCGGACCCAGTTCTGTCAAAATATTTCGCAATACGGCAGGGGGCGGTAGCTGAGGTTCTTCGGCTTTGGTGCCCGACAACAGCCGCCGCATATAGCCCCAGCCATTGCGGAGAACCACTTCAGCAATATCTCGTTGGCGAGAACTGGTTTTGGCAAGACGTAGAAACATGAGCAGAGCTAGGGTTGAAGAACTAGAGCTTTGATGGGCAACCCTTCAACACTAGCAAGGATTAATCATTGTTGGGAACTCGCTCCTAATACAATGCCGACATCAGTTTCTTACGGTACTCTTGGGTTAAAAGATGGTCATCGCCCAGCAGATCAAACACAGTCAGCATGGCTTTCCGGGCACCGTCGTTTCGATAAGTTCGATTCGTCGAACGATCCTCAGAGGCATCGCACTCAAGCAGTTTCATTAGGGTGTCGAGGGCGGCTTGATGGTCATCGGCTAACACCTGATGGGCTGCCGTTTGAAATGCGCGATCGCGATCGTCTAGGGTTTCAGGTTCCGTGGCGACTCGCTTAAAAAAGATCAGCGCTTTTAGCAGTTTTATTTGAGAGGCATATTCTTTTTCGTGTTCAATCACTGCTAAAAGAGTTTGTGCCCGTTCTAGTTGATTGGTTTCGATATAAAAGTTGGTGGCTTCTAAAATGACTCCACGATTGTTAGAGTGTTGTTCTAATAAGGTATTCAACAAAGATTCGGCAGTGCTAAGTTGATTCATTGCGGCTGCGTTATACACTTCTTGCATAGATGCATCTAGTGTAGAAGTGATGTTTAACTGTGCTATTAGCTGCCGCAATTCAGCTTCAGGGAGCGCACCTACAAAGCCATCATTCACAATGCCATCCACTACAATTCGGACATCGGGTACACCCTGCACTCCATAGGTTTGTGCCAAGTCAGGGTTTTCATCAATATCTACTTTTGCCAGAACAAAATCATACTCTTGAACCAGTTTTTCTAACATGGGCTTGAGCAGTTGGCAAGGACCGCACCACTGAGCGAAAAAATCAACCATCACAATCTGCTCGTTGGATTTCTCCAACACTTCAGTGGCAAAGTTTTCGCTGTTGACGACAATTGAAGAACCCATAGTAATCAAATCTCATGCAAACGTGTTTTGGATTGAGTTTTTTTGAAGTGAATTATTCATTTTTGGGAATGGCACGATGATCGGCGATCGCTTGCCGAAAACCCAACACCACCAAAATATTGGACAAGGTGAGAAAAGATTCTGCGCCGCCATGCAGCCAGTCTACGTTTGCCAACTCCTGACCATAGGCAACTTTGGCATAAATTCCAGCGGGAATGGTGACCGCAACAAACACCAACAGCAAATAAAACCCAATCAGCGCCAATCGCGGGGTTTGCTTTGAGCGGGTGAGAAACCACAAAAATCCTAGGTAGGGAAACAGCGATAGGGCAAACAAGCTCTCTTTGGATGGCATGGACGATTCGTGAAACGACTCCTACGGGAATCGCGCGAGGGACGTTTTTCCTATTGTAATTGACGATGAGAGTTCTCTAGTAATCATGAGGTGGGACGATGTAGGGTATATGGACATAGAGTGGAAGGGCAAAATAATGGAGGCGATCGAGCTATCAGGTGTCAAGCTAAAGTTGTTGGCAAAAAAGGCGATTTTCCTGAGTGATGCCCACAGCTTGTTAGTGTCAGATGTGCATTTGGGCAAATCGGAAACGTTTCAGGCTGCCGGGATTCCTATTTCCAACCAAGTGAATCAGTCAACTCTCCAGCGACTCCAAGGATTATGTGAAACATTTCATCCTAAAACATTGTTTATTTTGGGTGATTTATTTCACTCTAAACTTGCATTAGTTGATGAAGTATTGGAGTGCTGGTTTCAGTTTTTAACGGCTACTCAGGTCGATGTAACGTTGATTCTAGGTAATCACGATCGCGCTCTTATTCCAACTCTCAGTCAACTTTCAATTGAGTGTAGTGCAACACCTATTCAGGTTGAAAATGTGGTGCTAAGCCACGAGCCGAGTCCTCAACCCGGTTGCTTGAACATCTGTGGTCACGTGCATCCCTGTGTGCGATTGAAGAGCAAACTGGATAATTTGCGATTGCCCTGCTTTTATTTAGACCAGACTCAAAATATGCTGATTTTGCCCTCTTTTGGAGAGTTTACAGGCGGCTATGAAATGCCGCTAACTCGTAACTCAATGGCTTATGTAGTCGCTGGCGATCGCGTCATTGCCATCCACGGCTAAGCCAAGTGAATCCAGTTTTATCGACGGTAGGGCGTACCACAGATGAGCTAGACCTGATCCCATCAGTAGGGTACAGGGTAGATTCTTTGAACTGAATAAGTTTGCTGAATTAGGTCGGTTGGCAGAAAGTGCGATCGCAAGGGCGCAAAGAAATTCTTAACGGAGTTTGAGCAAGTGAAAGGGGAATAGTTGGATGAGTTCGCTGGATATAGGGGCACCGATCGCTCATAGGGCGTAGTGTCATAGCGAGGACGGTTCGAGGAATGAAAATTGGGATAGATAATGATCGTGCTGCTTGGAGTGACATAAATCACGGGGGCTTGAGATCGATATTGGGGTTGATAGATAGATTCGCTCCGCCTGATTTGAAAGGTTTGCCCTAGAGTAGGGGGCAGATCAGTACCGCGATCGCGCTGCCGCCAAGCATCCATCTTTTCATCTGCAAACTCCTACTATTTGATTATTTTTTGGGTTTCTTTGCGGTAGATTTCGTTGTCCCTGACTCTGATTGCTGATTTTTATCTAGCTGATTTTTATCTGTCGGCTCGTTCCACTCACCGTCTGCCTCTGCCGCTCGTAGTTCAGCCCTTTTTGGCACGGTATACGGGGTAGGCACTAATTCTAATTGTCGCTGAATTGCTTGAGGGTGGGTTTCAGTCCTAGCAGATTGAGCGGTAGTTTGCCCGTGGCGACGACGCGAAACGTTTTCCTCACTGGTGTTTTCCGCCACCACTTCATACAGCAACGCCAGTTTATTGGGATTATTGCCCTTTCGCAGCACCCGCCCTAGCCGCTGAATATGTTCACGGGTGGAACCGGTGCCCGACAGCACGATCGCCACGCTGGCATCAGGCACGTCTACGCCCTCGTTTAATACGCGAGAGGCAACTAAGCAGCGATAGTCACCTTGTTTAAACTGAGTCAGAATTTCGTGGCGCTCTTTAACGCCCGTTTGATGAGTAATAGCGGGAATCAGAAATTCCTGGGAAATTCGATAAACCGTGGCGTTGTCGTCTGTGAAAATCAACGTACGTTCAGGATGGTGAGTGGCAAGGAGATCGGCTAAAACGCGCAGTTTGCCTTCGGTGCCAAAGGCGATCGCCTTCGCTTCGCGGTGTGCCAGCATAGCTTTTCGCCCTGATTTTGAGCGGGCGCTTGCCTGGACAAATCGCTGCCATCCCTGAGTGCTGCTCAGGTAAATATCGGCTTCTTGCAAAAAGGCGTTGCGGGTTTGCATTAGGCGATCGTAGCGTTCTCGTTCTTGGGGCGACAGATGCACTTTGATCTGCACTGCCTTATGTTTCGCCAATGCGGTGCCCGAAAGTTCTTCGGCGGTGCGGCGATAGAGTTCTGCCCCAATCAGGGTTTGCAAATCGGCGTGTTTACCGTCGGTGCGCTCTGGGGTGGCGGTTAAGCCCAGGCGATAGGGCGCGATCGCATATTCGGCGATCACTCGGTTAAAATCGCTGGGCAAATGATGGCACTCATCAAACACCAACAGCGCATACTGGTTCCCCAAGGTTTCGGCGTTAATTGCGGCGCTGTCGTAAGTGGAAACCAAAATGGGAGTGCGATCGCGCGATCCGCCGCCCAGTAGCCCAATGTTGGCATCGGGAAAGGCTGCAACCAGGTGAGCATACCACTGGTGCATTAAATCCAGGGTTGGCACCAAGATTAATGTGCTGCGCTGCGTTGCCTGCATTGCCAGTTGTGCCAGATAAGTCTTTCCAGCGGCGGTGGGCAAAACGACTACGCCGGTGCGACCCGCTTGCTTCCACGCTTCTAGGGCTTCTTGCTGATGGGGGTAGGGAGCCATTTCGAGGCTGGGCACCAGTTCAACTGCTTGAAAGCCTTTGGCGTTATCGATTAGCTCAATCTCTGCGGCGCGTAATCCTAAAACTAAGCTGCGATACTGGCTTGCCGGAACCCGGAAGCGCTCAATGCGATCGTCCCAAGTCGCATACTCCAACCATTCCTTGCCGCGTGGTGGTGGATGCAAAATCAAGGTGCCGCGATCGTAGGATAAGGTCGGTTTCCGCGCCAATGAATCTCCTTTATGAGGTTGGATCAATGCCTAGCGATCGCAGTTGGTCTGCCAATTGCGCTGCCCTGGCTTCTGCTGCATCTGCGCGTTGAGATTCTGCCTCTGCACGTTGAGATTCTGCATCTGCGCGCTGGCGTTCTTGGTTTGCCCGTTCTGCGCCTGTAGGAATCACCGCTCCCGCCGCATCACACCAGCGTAGCCAGCGATCGCGCTTGCCCTCAAAGACTCCATCCCACAGCGTTAGCCCTAGACCGATTTCTTCAAACCAAGATTCAGTCAAGGCTTGATAGCGATTTGCCCGATTTTCAAACAGATATAAGTCAGCGCTGCCCAGTTGTCGCAAGGGATCAAACACGGCATAATACCCTACTCCCATGCGGGCATAATCTTGCAATTTACGACCCAATTCGTTGCCTTCCCGGTTGGAAACAATTTCAATCACGATATCGGGCGGTTTACCAAATTCCCAAACGAAATAGGTGCGATTTTTCTTTTGTGTCCAATCTTGCGCCACTTCCACATCCAGGCTGACGAAAACATCAGGCACCAGCGGCGGCTGTTTGATGGCATAAAACACTCCCACATTCGCAGCAGCTAAAAAGATGCGATTCTGCAAAGCAGATCCCTCAGGGGAATCGCCCAACACACCCTCATTGCTATACAGCACCTCGGTAAGCAGACGCTGCTGTTTCTCGGAAATCAAATTATCCACAGGTGCGTCATCCTCAATCACCAACGCATCAATATTGGGTGAGAGATCAAGTTCCTCTGCTGAGAGATCGACTTCTGTTGTTATGCCTTGGGACATTAGTACTGGCTCCCATCACTCTAACGCTATAGTAGCGGGTTTAAGAGCACACAGCACAAAATGATCGCCAATCGCCTAGTGGGCAGTTTAAAAGATAAAGTCTTCAATCGGCAGTTCTGGAAAGTCGGGGGGAATCACTTCGCAATCAAGGCTGATCTTTGCACTCTCGCGTTGAGTTTGCACTTCCACCGCGATCGCTTCTAGGCGAATTGCCAAAGTCCCAAAAGGCACGGTGAGTTGAGTCACGGCTTCTAGTTCATCGTGTCCGTTGGGGAAGAAATCTACCATCCAGCGAGGACCATCCAAGAGCGATCGCGTTTGACGATCATTCACCCAGAGCTTGATATAGATCTTGGGCAATAGATTAGGTAGCTTTAGCCGCAGATTCATCGGTCTACCAGCGACGATTTCATCAGTCAAAATCTCAATCACTGGAACGGGAATCGCTGCATCTTTCGGCATTACCAATGGGTTCGCAAAAGGCAGTTCCAGCGCTTCGCCCCGCTTGGCACGGGAGAGCGATCGCTGCATCCACTCTTGCCACATGGGGTCATCATCCACGACGACTTCGTGAGTCACCCAATCTTCTGTTGGGGCTTGAGTCACGGCTTCTTCAGTGACCCGTAAATGCGTTTCAGCGGCAATTTCGGGAGGCACACTTTCCTTTAAGGCGACCAACAGTTCTTCATCGGCTGCCAACACCGAGAGCCGATCAAAAAAGCGATCTTGTAATCGGAGTGCTTGAAATGCCGACCTGATCGGAGATGAAACCTCGGCAACGGGCTGGGTGTCTATTGATTGGGCTGCATCCACAAACACTTGCTCAATCAAAGCCAAAACCTCAGAATCCACATCGCCATCTTGTTGTTTTTCGGTCATATCACCATCGATTTGCGGAGGAGTCTGTTCACAAACCGGCTCTATGGCAATTATTTCAGCTTCTCCAAGGCTTTGCCCTTCGGATGTCGCCCCCGCCGTTGGTTCATTCAGTTCCTCGACCGGGGCTTCTTGCGCGATCGCCTCTTGAACGGCAGTCGTGCTGGCGGTTGTTCGAGCGGTGACAATAAAGGTAGGCAGATCGAGCGGACGTTTTGTGCCCGTGGGGTCTGTTTGAGGTTCACTCAATTGAGGAGGCAATTCCGACCTTTTGGCTTTTGCAGGTCTGGCAACTTCAGGAGCACTCATTTCTGGCATGGCGTGAAGATTATCCGCAGCCATGCTTGCTGAGGTCAGGTCTAAAAACGAGAGATCTAGAACAGGCTTGGTTCTAGATCGGTGCAGCCGTTCGCTAAATTCAACCGCCAAATTAGGCAGATCACCGCCGTCTGGCTCTTGATCGAGCGCTGTTCTCACCCGCTGAAATTCTGCCATCAATTCATCGGGGTTGACGGTAATAGTGAGGGTTGCAGTTTTCAGGGCAACGGGTTCAGCCTCTTCTGCGGCGGCTCCCCACAGTTCTATTGCTCCGGTCAAAAGATGAGTGGTCGAATGAGGCGGTAGCTCTACTTTGAAATTGAAAGAGTAGGGCAATCGCTCCGTGGCAAGAGTCAGGCGATCGCTGAAAACCACTTCTGAAGTTTGAGGATTGCGCAGAGAAAGCCGCAGTTCTTGGGCAATCCATCTCGTTGAAACGGCGATCGCCCGATCTAAATCACCCGATTCACCGTTGAGTGGCTGTTCTCTGTCACGGACGACGGATAAAGTGTTTGCGGGCGCTTGCTGCCCATCTTGTACTAGATGACCTACCACTACTACACTGCGTCCAGCACTCGCCTGGAAGGTTTCCGGCTCCAAAACGATCTCTATGGCTCTGGCATCCACCTGGCTTAAAAGGGTTGACTGCGGCGGCTCTGAATTTTGCCTAGCCTCAGCTAGGTCAGGAGTCACGTTAGACACCTTAGACAGCGATGGATTGACCGATATGCTAGCAGCCGACATTTGCTCAGTTTCACTGGCACTTGAGGCAGCGCCAAACTCTTGAAACACTTCTTCAATGAGTTGATGAGACAGATGTTCGGTCATCGCCACCAATCGCTCCATCGACAACCCCAAGGCTTGAGCAATTTCCACATTCAAGGCTACGATTTCAGGCGTAGTGGGAGTCTCTGAAGCGCACACCTCGCTGCTTGCGATCGCAGAGAGTTCCATGACATCCGGCTCAACCCCGCTGGCTTCAACCCGACTGAACTGCGATTCTGCCGCTGAAGCGGATTCAAGATATTCGCCCGCTAAATCTTCGGAATCGTCGCCATCCCAATTCTCATCTGAATCCAGCACGGGAGCAAACACCTGCAACCGAACCGAGTGGTGCAGCGTATCGCCGATCAAATCTGATATGGGGTCGGGAGAAAAACAAGAAAATTCCCAAATGCCTGAACTAAGGTAGGTGTAGGGAATTACAACCATTAGCCCATCGGCATTGGTTCGACTAGAGCGCTTTTGAAATCGACGCTTGGGTGGCTCTTCCGCGATCGCCACATGACCAATGCAAATTTGCACTTCTGTATTTGCTTGAGCCAATCGCGCCACGATGCGATAGCGCCCTTCCAAAATTTCAACATCGGGAGAATCCAGCGGCAGCCAGGAGCGATCGCCATCTTTTTGTACGAGAAACTTCCACTCTTCCATATTCACCTTTACGGACTGCGCCGCTGGATTAACGACTCAAAAAACTACATTTAGCGTTCTTCAAATGGAAAATAGCGCCTTTGAAGGCATAGCATACTAGATGTTGTCGAAAAGTAGATATTTTTTACAAAAATTTATAAGTGGTGCATTTTAGCTTGACCAGTGTAGGTCGGCGATCGCGATCCGGCGAACATCGAAATATTTTGTTACAAAATAGCCGCTATCGCTCACTAGGACAACGATAACAGCGCCATAAACTAACAGCGCCATAAACTTCGCGGGGTTCGATCTCGAAGCCCAAATATGATTTTGCTTGCCTCGCATCTTTCCAAAAACTTGAACTGTTTTAACTGTGGGATCTAATTCATCCACCGCGGGTTCGCAAGGATTGCGATCGCCAGAAATTAGAAGTGTTATTTTCAGGGAAGGACGATCGCTCTCTTTCCGATCTCACCCAAATCTTGCTTTATGCCGCAATCAGAACGCAAATCCTGGGATGCGGGGCGATTCCTGCAAACCCTCAATTTTTTCGACTCTATTCCTGTCGTTAGTTGGCTTCAGCATATGGTTTTTGGCTCAACTCCACCGCCGCCGCCCCAGCCCCAAGCAGGGCTAATTTTCGATTTTAGCCAGCCATCCTCGGCGCTCAACCTAGTTTGGGGCGCACTGGATGATGTGGTCATGGGCGGGGTTAGCGCCAGTTCGTTTCAGATGCAACCCGATGCTGCCTTGTTTACGGGCAACGTTTCTACCGAAAATTCTGGTGGGTTTGCCTCCGTTCGCACCCGCAATTTTGACCCGCCGCTCAACCTAACCGGGCATACTGGCATTGAGCTACGGCTGAAGGGCGACGGGCAACGCTACAAGTTTTTGGTGCGGGATGAAGATTCCTGGGACAGCCTTGCCTACACCTACTCATTTGATACGGTGCCAAATCAGTGGATCGAGGTGCGGATTCCGTTTAACCTGATGACTCCAGTCTTTCGGGCGAAAACGGTTGCCGGTGCTAAAGCATTGAATACTGCACGCATTCGATCGCTCCAACTAATGCTGAGCAAGTTTGAATATAACGGAGCGCTGAATCCCAATTTCCAGCCCGGTGAGTTTCAATTGTGGGTGAGGGCGATCGCGGTTTACTAATATCTTCAATTGCAAGCTTTATTCTCGTAAAAAAGTAAAGCTGACATACACTGCCAACACGACGAGTTGCAACCCCATGGTCGGCAGTCCGTAATAGAGGAAGCGCTGAAACGAAATCGGCTTACCGTGCTGCTCGGCAATTCCCGCAGCGACGATGTTAGAAGATGCCCCTACTAGCGTTCCGTTGCCGCCCAATGTTGCCCCATACATCATGGCGTAAAACAGGGGTAATACTTCTGGTGGTAACTGACCCTCAAAGCCAGGAGCCAAAATTTCATTGCCGACCAACCCGGCATTAACTATATATTCTTTGAGGAGAGGAACCATCGCCACGACTAAGGGAATGTTGGGCACCACGCTGGAAAGCAAGCCGACCGCAAACAGCAGAGCAATAGCCCCCAGCGCCACGTTTTTACCGAGCAGAAACGCTAATGCGATCGAGCCACTGCTAACTACGCCTGTTTTTTGCAAGCCGCCAATCAACACAAAAACACTCATAAAAAACAACAGCGTACTCCAATCCACATCCCGCAGAATGTTATTGATGGTATCAATTTTGCTCTGGTGGGCAAGCATCAGGCAAAGCGCTGCACCCAGCAGCGCTACCGTTGCCGGAGAGACGGGCACGGGCAAGGTTGCTCCCACTACAAAGAAAATCAGCACCAACAGCACGATCATTGATCCGAATAGCAGCATACGGGGATGATTGATTTCGGGGCGGGGCAAATTATCTAGACTAGCAAGTTCGGTACGCCAGATTTTTTTGAATAAAAACGGCAGGGTTGCCACCACGACTAGCACTGAGATCGCGCCGCCCAAACTCAACTTTTGCGCATAATCGGTGAAGCTCATATTGATGGAGGTGCCGACAATGAAGGTTGCCGGATCGCCGACTAGGGTTAGCAACCCTGCACTATTTGCCACAAACACCATCAAAATCAACAGCGGCACAAAATCAACGCCAATTTCTGCGGCGAGCGGCGGAATTAAGGGTGCTAGCAACATGACTGTGGTGGCGTTCGGCAGCACCGCGCAAATCGGCGTAGTAATTGCCACAATGCCCAACAGCAACCGATTGCCTTTTCCTTTTGCCAGCAGCACCATTTGAGTTGCCAAATAATCAAATACTTGGGTGGGCTGAAATGCACGAACCATCACCATCACACCGAAAAATAAACCGAGCGTGGTGTGGCTTTTGGCGATGTAAGCGATCGCTTCATCCAGCGTCAAAATATTTAACAACACCAGCAGTAATGCCCCCAACATCGCGGCGATGGTGAGATGCAGCCACTCCGTCATCACTAGCCCAATCACCCCGCCAAAAATCATCAATGCCGCGATCGCTTGCCAGCTTTCCATAACGCTTCCTCTTGGTTAGAATAAATCGCTAAACGAGTAATAATGTGCGCTCAATGGGCAATTCAGTCAGCGATCGCAGCAAAAACCACTGCTAAATTCATTAGCAACATCAGGGCACCTCGCATCACGAGCAGGTACAAAAACTGAGCAGTACAAGCAAGAGACACTGGCAAGCCAAAACATTTGGTAAAAATGTTGACTTCTTCAGTCCTCTCTCAATGCTGACGGAGTTAGCTGACGGGCTAGGGCTGAGAGATGCCCCCTTAAAAAAATTCTAAATTCTAGACTTTGAGCCGTGAATTCAGTAGACATTCCTGGCTAATCTAAATTCAAAATTCTAAACTCGAAAATTTTTATCAGTTCGCCCCAAAAAGTGGTTCCTCCGTTTTGCTTGAGCAATTAATGGGTAATTGACAAAAGCAAATTAAGCTGGCTTCAGTTATTGGAAGAAACTTAACACACTCTCCTCATCTTGGGTCGTTTTGTTCAGCAGTATGTCAATATTTTCGTAGAGAGCGATGCTTTCGATTTGAGCTTCAAAAGCGCTCCACGACGAGGTGGCGCTAGGATCATTATATTGTGATGCCAGCTATTAATTGGCAGTAGCTTTGATTGAAATCAAGCTTATGGTCTTGAAGCAAATGCGACTCCAGTTCCGATATTCACTGGATAGACAATCTACACAGTCATTGAGTTTTTGCTTTGTGTCAAAACTTTGCCATCTGGGCTTTTCGGAATTATGTTCGTCTGCCATGAACAACTATCAAAAGTTTGGATATAAAAGGCGAGATAGGGCGCTACCCATTCCTGTCTCATCCCGTTTTGAGTATGGTAAAAGCTTTACTCAGCCACGGTTCCAGGCTCAGATCTGTCGCATCCTTCGTTTAAATGGGTATCAGTTTGGCAACGCCTAACAAAAAAGGGAGAGGCGCTAAGCGTCTCTCCCTATCATCAGGGTGCATCTACTAGACATAGTATGCCACCTTAGGGGTGGGGGGTGTCACCCCCTATTGATGTTTTTTTCGTAAAGAAATCTCTCTTATATTCCGTGCTTCTATGAAATGTAGAAATTTTGTAGAATGCATCTAAGCTTGTAGAGCCTAGCAGAGCAGGTTTTTCAGCTTAGCCGTTTAGTTTTTTGCTAACCAATTGATTGGTCAACTTAGGATCAGCGCGACCGCCCGTTTTTTTCATCACTTGACCGACAAAAAAGCCTAATAGCTTAGTTTTGCCTCCTCGATACTGTTCCAACTCTTTTGGATTTTCGATCAACACTTCGTCGATTGCGGTTTCCAGTGCGCCCGTATCTGAAATTTGCCCTAAACCATCCCGTTCTACGATCGCTTTTGCAGACCCGCCTTGAGTCAGCAGTTCTTGCAAAATATTTTTGGCAGCCGAATTGCTGATGGTGCGGTCTTCAATTAGCCCAATCAATTCTGCCAAACTGGCTGGCTTCAGGGGCAACTCACCCATGCTGAGGTCGGTATTATTGTTTAGATAGGCACTCAGGTCGCCCATAATCCAGTTTGCCGCCAGTTTTGCAGAAGCCCCTGCCGCGATCGCGGCTTCAAAGTATTCCATCGTGGCACGGTCATTGGTCAACACGCGGGCATCATAAACCGATAAGCCCAGGTCAGCGGTATATCGCTGACGTTTTTGAGCAGGCAATTCAGGCAGTTGCGATCTCCAATCGGCTAATTGGGCGGCAGAGACTTCGATCGGTCCCAAATCGGGTTCTGGGAAATAGCGATAGTCGCTAGACCCTTCCTTTTTTCGCATACTAATGGTGCGCTGAGCGCCTTCCTCCCACAGCCGCGTCTCTTGCACCAGTGGTTCACCCGCTTCAACCGCTGCAATCTGCCGATCAATTTCATATTCGATCGCCCGCTGAATGGCACTGAAGGAGTTCATATTTTTGATCTCCACCTTCGTGCCAAACTCTTTTTGCCCCACCGGACGCACCGAAATATTCACATCACAGCGGAGTGAGCCTTCTTGCATATTGCCGTCGCCAACGCCGAGATAGCGAACAATCCGACGAATTTCTTGGGCATATTCAGCGGCTTCTTGCCCCGTGCGAATGTCCGGCTCAGACACAATTTCCATTAGCGGCACCCCCGCCCGGTTATAGTCCACCAGCGAGTAGGTAGACCCTGAAAGCCTTTCGCCGCCGCCATGCACCAGTTTTCCTGCGTCTTCTTCCATATGCAAGCGGGTTACGCCAATCCGCTTGTAGGTGGCAGTTCCCGTTTCTTTGTCATAAAGTTCAATGGTCAAAAAGCCGTGTTCTGCGATCGGCAGATCAAACTGAGAAATTTGGTAGTTCTTCGGTAGATCGGGGTAAAAATACTGCTTGCGATCGAACTTGCTGTAGGGTGCAATTTCACAGTTCAAAGCAAGCCCCATCTTCACCGAGGATTCCAACACCGCCTGATTCAAAACAGGCAAGGTTCCGGGTAAACCCATACAAACGGGATCGATCAACGTATTAGGCGGTTTGCCAAACTTAGTCGAACTGGGAGAGAAAATTTTGGTATTTGTATTCAGTTGGCAGTGAGTTTCCAACCCAATCACTGCTTCATACTGCGTTTTTGTGGGAGCCGATGCGGTCATGGAAACTTTCTTGCACAACAATAGTTTTCTATTTTAGCGGATGCAGCGGAGATCAAGAAAACGACTGAAGGCAAATCGGAGCCAGATTGCAAAGCTACGCCAATTTGAAATTGAAACGCGACAGATGATCTCCTGGAAGCAGCAATATTTTTTGGCGTTGCAACTCAAAACTTAAAATATCTCCTGCGGAGACGCTACGCGAACAAAACTTAACACTTAAAACGGTATTACGCACTTCCTGAACCCGTCAATGGTTATCCCCATTCGATAGGGGGCTGCGGCTGCGGTCACCCCGCGATCGCTCAGTCAGGCGATCGCAGCCGAAACCTAAACTAACCCTTAACACAAACAACTTGCTTCAAGGTAGCCACCACCTCAACCAAGTCGGCTTGATTTGCCATTACTTCTTCGATTGGCTTATAGGCTCCGGGAATCTCATCTAAAACGCCCGAATCCTTGCGGCATTCCACCCCTGCGGTTTGTTGAATCAAGTCATCCACAGAGTAAACTCCTTTTGCCTTCGTGCGAGACATGAGCCGCCCGGCACCATGAGAACAAGAGCAATAGCTTTCAGCGCTGCCCTTCCCTTGAACAATATAAGACTTGGAACCCATAGAACCGGGAATAATGCCATAGTCTCCGACTTGGGCACGCACTGCGCCTTTACAGCCTACGGCAAAATTGCCCAGCACCAATCTATTGACGAAGTGATCCGAACGGTTCAGTTCATTCGCAATAAATCAATTCGTTTATGGATGGATGGTCAAGCTAAATCTTGGGTCGAACTCTCGCGGCATTGTGCTTTGTTGGCTAAAGAATTCTCGTTTGCAGGCAAGCTGAATTCAATGGCTAGACAAGCTGCTGCTGAACGGGCTTGGGCAGCTATCTCTCGGTTCTTTGAGAACTGTAAAAAAGGATTGCCTGGTAAAAAGGGTTTTCCTCGGTTCCAAAAAGACTGCCGTTCAGTGGAATACAAAACCTCTGGCTGGAAATTAGCTGATGATCGTAAATCAATTACGTTCACCGACAAAAACGAAATCGGCAAGCTCAAGCTAAAAGGGACTCGTGACTTGCACTTCTACCAGCTTGACCAAATCAAACGGGTTAGGTTGGTGAAAAGAGCGGATGGGGTCTACGTTCAGTTTTGCGTTCAGATTGATCGCACTGAGCAGATTGAGCCATCAGGGAGTGCCGTGGGGCTAGATGTAGGCTTGAAAGAGTTCTACACCGATTCCAATGGTGAAATGGTTGAGAATCCTAGATTTCTCCGCAAGGGTGAACAGGTTCTTAAGCGTTCTCAAAGACGAGTTAGCCGCAAGGTTAAAGGTTCAATCAATCGTCGTAAAGCAAGACAGGTTCTAGGTAAACGCCATCTCAAAATAAGTAGGCAACGAAAAGATCACGCCGTTAAGCTGGCGCGTTCCGTCATCCGGTCAAACGACCTGGTAGCCTACGAAGACTTGAGAATTAAAAACATGGTGAAGAATCATTGTCTTGCCAAATCGATTAACGACGCATCTTGGTATCACTTTCGAGTGTGGTTGGAATATTTTGGCAAAGTGTTTTCTAAGATCACTATTGCTGTTCCACCTCACTACACCAGCCAAGAATGCTCTAGCTGCGGTGTGATAGTGAAAAAGTCGCTTTCAGTTCGCACTCATATTTGTGAGTGTGGCTGTGAGTTAGATCGGGATCACAATGCAGCTAGAAATATCCTCAGTCGGGGATTGGGTACGACGGGGCACGTCGGAACCTTTGCACTTGATGCAAGTAACGCTTCAGGAGAATCGACCCCTACATTGGCTGGTGCAAACCTGTCTTTGCAAGTTGGCTCGTAGATCGAAGAATCCCCGTCGCTTCAGCGCGGGGAGTGTCAACCAAATGAACATCGGGCATTAACGCCACGTGCTTAAAAACGAAGGGCAGGGAGGCAACGTTTTTCGCCATTTTAATTTCTGGAGAACCCAACTCATGGTTTGCCCAAGACAGCACAGGGGCAGTTGTGGAGATGGCTAGAGTTTCGTAGGGCATGGCGATCGCGCCTCCTTAAAACAAATAATTCTTGAATGATTAATCCTAAGCATACTACGTATACTACAGAAATACTACGAATTGGTCAACTGTTTTTAGGTAAGGTTCCAGCGTCGTCGCCAACTGGAGGTGGATTCTCGCTGAGACTGCTGTTGCTCCTGGGTATGGCGTTGCAAAATGGTCTCGGCTGAATCGTTCAGGGTGAGATCGCGGTAGGCGATCGCGGCGCGGGTTTGTAAATGCTCTTCTTCTAGCTGAGACAGGGGATGAAGCGGGGGGTGCAAGCTGCCCACCGTCCCGTGAGACCAGTCATTTGGCTGATGAACCACTCCTAAGGGGATGGTGCCAATGGTTAAGCCTGCTTCTAACATTGCCGATCGCACAGAAGCAGAGCGGGAATAAGTCGCCAGTTTTCCACTGGGAGCCAGACATTGGGCAACTAGGGTGAAAAATTCTACCGTCCACAACTGCGGACAGCGATGCGGCGAGAATGGATCAAAGAAGATCGCATCTGCTTGAAAATCAGCTTGGCACACCTGCTGAATGGTTTGGCGCGCATCGCCGATTAACAGCGTGGCATTTAAATTTTCAGTGGTGTGCTGCTGCTGCTGAGCGATCGCTTTCAAAATCTCCTGTACTGGGAATGACCAGATGTTGATCAAAGGGGGAGCGATCGCGGCTTGGGGCACGCTCATATCTAGCTCCAGCGCATAGAGCGTCACCTGACAGCTAGAGTTCACCGCCCAGATCGCCTCTAAGGCAGCGGCAGTGTTGTACCCCAACCCGTAGCACACATCCAACAGGCAAATGGAGGATTGCTCTGCCTGAGTTGCCAAATCTGTTGCTTGAACAAACTTAAGAAACGCCTCCTGTTTGGCACCCAAGCGACTGTGAAACGCTTCATTAAACGTTTTAGAGAAAAAGGTAAAAGAACCATCTTCTGTAAGTTGGGGAATCCATTCGCTCAAAATTGTCTGCTGTTCAAACTACTTACTTTTCGGTCAATATCCACGAGCCATCCCAATCATCGGCAGGAGGATCTTGCAAACATTTTTGGCAGCGCTCCAGGTGCAGGCTAGCAGCTTTGTTACTTTTATCGAGGCTCAGAACGTGACCAAACGCTGCCATTGCCATAGGAAAATCTCGCTTTTTAAAGTGCTCCCGACCTTTGTGATAGTGATCGATGAGGCGCTGGCGCTCATCTGCGATCGGGTCTTCTTGGAAGCCCACGAGTTCATAGACTTCAACGGGTTGGTCTTTTCCTTTGACTCGAATGTAGTCTAGCTCCCTAGCGCGAATGCGACTCGCGCAGGGTTTGTAGGTGTTGCCACTGATGATAATATCGGTGCCATAAATTTTACTGGCGCTTTCCAATCGAGATCCCAGGTTAACGCCATCCCCGATCGCGGTAAACTCCATGCGCTTACTAGAACCAATATTGCCGCTAATGATCGTATCTGAGTTGATGCCAATGCCAATCCGAAGAATGTCCTGATTCTTTTCAGTCCGTTTGACGTTAAAGGCTATCAGTCGCTGGCGCATTTCTAAAGCCGATTGAACTGCCATCCACTCATGGTCATCTAAGGGCAACGGCGACCCAAACACTGCCATGATGGCATCCCCAATATATTTATCTAGAGTGCCTTTGAAGCCAAAAACAGCATCCACCATCGATTCAAAGTACTCATTGAGCATTTCGACCACTTGTTCTGCCTTGAGGTTTTCGGTGAGGCTGGTGTAGCTACGAATGTCGGAAAACAAGATGGAAACCGCTTTGCGATCGCCGCCCATTTTAGCAGCATCAGGATTTGCCATTAGCTGCTCAGCCAATTCTTGGGTCATGTAGCGATACATGGTGGTTTTGAGCCGCTTTTCATCGCTAATGTCTTCCATGACGACCAGAATGCCAGAGGCTTTGGAACGGTCTTTCGCGTCGGTGATGGTGTTGATTGACAAGTTAATGCTGTGCTCTTCCACCGAGTCGCCCATGCATTCTAGAGTTTGGTCAGGATAATACTGTTCGCGGCTCTTTTCATCTTTCGGTTCTAGGGCGTTGCCAATCCATTTATCAAAGTCACCTTTTTTGAGGCGAATCAGGGATTGAACATGGTTGCCTTCCAATAAAGTGCCTTCGTTTAAGCCTAATAGGTCTCTAGCGCTGTCGTTGGCGGTGATGATGGTGCCATTTTTATCGGTGGAAATGACTCCATTAGAGAGCGATCGCAAAATGTCTTTTTGCATTTGCTCTTGCTGTTTTACCGTTTCAAACAGTTTGGCATTTTGCAGCGCCACCCCCGCTTGAATGTTAAACGCTTGCATAAACTCTTGATCGCTCTGGTTAAAGCTAGCCTTCCAGCGATCGGGCGCTTCGGGGTAATTCACCGGGTCATACTCAGGGTAGTCGCCCTGTTTAAGTTTGTTGACCAGTTGGGTCACGCCAATCAAAGCCCCATCGCCATTAAACACTGGCATACACAACATACTGCACGTGCGATAGCCCGTTTTGGGATCAGTGTCTTTTGAGGTTTGAGAGTTGGGATGATTGTACAAATCAAACGGGATCAGCAGCGGTTCGCCGGTGGTGGCGACCTGACCCGCAAAACCGGCATCTCTAGGAATCCGCAGTTCCTTCAGTTCACCGCCAATGGGCACTTTCGTCCAAAGCTGCTGGCGCTCTTCGTCAATCAGCCAGAGAGTGCTGCGATCGGCTTGCATCAGTTCTTTTGCCTGATACATGACATTTTTCAAGGTTTCTTCTAGATCCAAGCTGCCCTTGCTCAGAGATTTCACGGCATTCATCAACGCTGACGCGGCTCGTTGCCGTTGAGTCGCCCGGTAGAAGGAACGCGAGGCTTCAATAATCAGCCGGATGGAAGGAGCAAATTCATCAAACACTTGCTCATCGTCATCGATAAAGCCTTGGCGATCAATTTTTTCCTCTAGGGTGCCGTGAAGCTCGAAGTTTGGCTTGAGCTTGTTGAGCAGTTGCACCACCGCCACCAACTTGCCGTCTTCGTTTAAAAGCGGCAATGCCAGCATTGTGTAAGTGCGGTAGTGATTCTTTTGGTCAAATTTTTTGGCAGCCTCGGAGCGGGGATCGTCATAAAAATCGTAGTCAATTTTGACTTTTGCTTTACTGCTTGCCACTTCGCCAGCAATGCCGACATTGGCAGGAATTCGTAGTTCTAAGTTGTTGCCTTGCTCGTCTTTTGCAACGATCGCCCAAAGCTCATGTTTCTCTTCATCTAGCAAAAAAATGGTGGTGCGATCGGCGTTCAGCAATTCCCCCGTTTTAAGGGTGATAGACCGCAACATATCGTCCAAAATGGCATCAAAGCCCTGAGCATCCATCAGATTGTCTAGCAGCGAGAGCGTATTACTCATCACTTCTAGCTTTTGATGCACTCCACTGACTGCTTCTTTAAAGCCATCTTTGGTTAAGGGTGCAAGGTAGGCTCCAAAGTTTCCTTGACGAGTTGCCAAAGCTCCAGCTTGAGGCTGAGCGATCTGCCCATTCTGAGAAGACGTTGGATGAAGAACTGTCGGTTCTGCGGCAATAGCAACTTCGATCGCTTCGCTGGTCGGATCGACCACTGGTTGTGAATTCTCTTCAACGATATTTTCCGCTTCAAGGGTTACAACGGTCGCTTCAATAGCCAAATCTTTAGCGCTATCTTGCTGGATTTTCTTCGATAGATGCTGTGGTGAAGGGGTCATAATTCAGTCGAAGGGATTGAATATTAGAACATTGCAATGAATAATCTAGGGGCGGCGATCGCTGGCACTTTTAATTTGCCCCAGCTAACTTACTTTAACTGTGTTTGCAGACTAACAGCTAAGTAGCCCTGACTAAAAATGGCACTCCGATCAAGGGAAATAGATTCCGACACATTGTCCATGCTCTTATTTTTTACCATTATTAAGTCTGATCCAAGGTTGCTTTGTCAGCATTCCCAAATACAAATTAAGCAGCCCAAGAGACTGTAACTTTTTGCTTATTTTGTCAAATAACTTCCTAATCGGAATCCCACAAACAGGTGGTAGGTATTCAATGGCAGCGGTCAGATGTTAGATCGGATGAGGTTCATCGGGGCGCATTCATTGAAATAGCGGCAAGCAATTTTTTAGCTTATTCTGGCGAATCCCCTGGATCGTCGGGTTTGTTGGCATTGGCAAACAGGTTCAAGGTCAAAGCAAGTTCTTGAGTCAAACTTTGAATATCCAGACTGATTTGATCTCGCTGTTGCTTGAGTAAGACAATACTTTTCTCTAAATTTTTCCGGTCGTTTCGCTCATTTTCTAATTCTGTTTTCAAAGAAATCACACTCTCAATCTGCTGATCACGGATGAAGGTGACGAGGTAATCGTGAACGATCTGGTAGCGATCGGCGGGAGAATCGGGAATCAGAAAAATCAGCCCAGAGCCGACCAACACTTCTAACACTAAGTCGAGATCAGCCAACTGCGTGATCATGCCTAAGTCAATTAGATCGGCTTCTAAGTCATCGCGATTTTTAAGGAGGCGAGTCCCTTTTTCGTTAGTTAGCAAAAATAGAATGATTCGGGCGAGTTCTTCGTTTTCAAAGCCGCAATCCTTGACCACATCTTCAAGCGATCGCTGCACCAATTTTTCCTTAGGACCCTTCTCTAGATACTTCTTCAGCGTGTCAATATCTTCGGTTTGCAGTTGAGCACCCACCACCTGAAGTTCAATGGGGCGCACCTCACCTACCTCACCCGCCAAATCTTTAACCAAGGCATCCACCAAGTCATCTGGCAAATGAAACTGGGCGTTACTCGTCAAATTTTGGATTACTGTTTTGGCAGCCTCTGGGGTAAAGTCTCCCAAGGGGTAGAGAATTTCCTTAGACAGAATGTCGTTGTCAATGATTTCTAGATTAGTCAAACGTTGAAATTCCAGCAGGTAATGCAGATAATCCTCCCGCAAAGACAGCACCACTTTAACGAAAGGCAGATTGAGGCAGTCGCGCAAAAAACGATAAAAGGGGAGGCGCGACTGCACGGTTTCATAGGCAAAAAAGAATTCTTCAAACTGGTCAAAGATCAAAACAGGTAGACGAAGATGGGTGCTAGTTAGGGCAGAGAGGCGAGCCAGCAAAGCCGCTGGGGCGGGCAGATCGGATCTTGCTTGTGGGCGGCTGACTGCTTGCTGCTGTGGATAGACTAGAATTTTTTCTAACGTGATTTGCCAATCCGTATAGATGTCTAAAAAAATGGGAATGGTCATCCGTCCTTCGATCGCGTAGTCCATCAACATGGGGATCAGCCCAGCTTGAACGATGGAACTTTTGCCCACTCCTGAATTGCCATGAATCACCACCAGCTTATTTTTGGCATAGTTGAGCCGATCGACAATGTGCTTGACATCCTGTTGGCGACCTGACGCAGAAATTTCTTGGGCTAACAGCAACTTCTGATCAATATGAGGCGGCAACGGAAAAGGGGCGATCGCTTGATACTGTTGGGGCTGCAAACGCAACGCTCCCACAAAAGCGCGATAGCCATACTGATGCTCGATCAGCCTACGGGCTTGGCGAGTCCGAAACGCCAACCGATACTCTCCTTTAGCAAAATAGTAGTAGCGCAGTTTTCGTAGAATTTGGATATATAGCGGCGGATTGCTTTCGGGATGACTTGAGTCGCGAGCCGTCTCTAAATAACAGATAGCCGCCTCTAAATTGCCCAGTTCTTTTTCGGATCGCGCCAGCAAAAACCAATACCAGCCTGAATGATAACGATGCGCCAGAGTCAGACTTTGTTCCAAATGAGGATCGGCAGGATGTCCATCCCGGTGAAGCTCAACTTCTGCCGTTTCCAAAATTTCTAACGCCTTGCCCACCTGCTCTCTAGCCAATTTCCACTCAGCCCGTTCCAGCGCCACCTCTGCCAAAAATCCATAGTCTCGCGCTAACCGAACCGGATCTTTATAGAGCTTGTGCAGGATTAACCCTTGTTTTGCAACTTCTTCCAACGCACCCCAGCGCTTCAGCTTTTGCAGCGTTTCCGCTTGAGCGATGATAAATCGAGCAACCAAATCTTGACGGTTCTCTTCCGCAAATAACAGCAGGCTCCGGCGAAAGTAGTCGTGTGCCTGTTCGCACGCATGGGTATAAGCTGAGCGTTGCAGCACGGCAGAGTAGCGCCACCACCAGCCCAGGTAGAAAAGTAGACAGGCAGCGCGTTCGGGGTAGGGAATGGGCAGGAGCGACTGAGGGGAGGAAAGCGGGGGATTGGGGGCAGGAATGCGGGAGAGCCAAAAGTTGAGGCTACGTTCGTAGAGAATATGGGCAACTTCCATTTCGCTGCGCGCGTGGGCATCTTGCCCTAGCAGAAAGTCTAGGCTGGCTTGCAGGTCGGGCGGGATGGAAAAGTGGCTGGCGTTTAGATCGGCGATCGCGCCCGTTAATTCGCTTCGGCGCAGTAGGTTGTTTGGCGGATTGAGCTTCCAATTAGCTAAAAAAGACTCATCGCCCAGATCCAAAATGGAGCTAAATAGGCGATCGGCGTGAATTTTCAGCGATCGCACCAGTTCAGTCGTCGGCAGTTCAAACCCAATTTCTGCCATTCCTGCCCAACTGTATAGATCCAAGGCGAGAGCTTTCAGCTTACACAAGACTTGATCATTCACCCACAGCACAATTGGAAACGAAAACTGCTGGCGGAGTTGATTGCGAACTAAATTCGTTGCCGTTAGCACTTCGTCAATATCCGCTACAGATTCTAATCCAAACAGCATCAGGCAGGAAGGAGTTTTGAGTTTTGAGTTTTGGGTTTTGAGTTTTGGGATCTCGTGTCTTGCCACTTCTCCCTCACTTTGGGCGATCGCCGCTTGGATGGTTGTGTACAGCGTTTTTGCGGTTTCTGGCAGGCGCAGCATAGAAATGGAGAGATCAGATTGCTGTTGTAACTGTTGAGCCACGCGATCGCGCAGTTGGGTGTAGTTGCAGCGCACCACAATTAGAGCAAATTGGTCTTTTGATAAAGAAATTGCCCGGTTCAGCGTTTTCAACGCCTGCTCGTTCTTCGTCTGAATCGCTTGATCTGGCATTGGATCAGGTTTCATCGACATCTGTACCGTGTTTTAAATATCGTGTTTTGAATCTGCCGCCAACCAATCCTGATACCGCTTTGTCTCCGTCAGAATGGGGTTAATGCCAAACCAGCCGCCCTGAGAATCGTAATATTCAAACACAAACATACTGCGGAGTAAGGTTTGGTATTCTATTTCTCCCTTAACGCTTTGATTTTTAACCACCTGAAAAATCAGCTTCCATTCATCGTCGTCGATCGCTCGTGCCAGCCCATCTCGGCGTTCTCGGATCACTTGCTCAATCGTGGTTCGCGAAAAGGGTGGATCGCTTTGCTGAATGCAGTTCCAAACTGAGCCGAGCAAGTTTCGCACGTGCCCGCCGCTGACCAAACAAAGGCGATCGAGCAGTTCTAAGCTATCGAAGACCTGAGGCAAAAAAGCAACCCGCTGTTTGATCGTAGCATCGGGAAACGCCCGCGCCAAAATCATATGCCTCAGCAGGTTAATGCCGTTTTTGTTCTCACTCCCATTGCGATTTTTTACGGGCACCATCGGCAGCACTTTGGGCGAAATGCCGCCCCCCATTCGTTGCTTCAAGGTTTCGTTTTCGTTGGAAAACACTAGCCCCAGGGGAATGGTGTACACGACATGGCAGTTGAGCCGCGAGAGTTGGTCACCGCGATCGATAAATAAATATTCTGGCTGGGTGCGCCCGGTTTGCAGTTGACGAGCATCCACGCGATCGAGGTTATCAATAATCACGACCAGTCCTTTTTTGCCGCGCCGCTTCAACTCTTCGATCGCCTTGCCAAATAGTTCTTCGTTAATAGACTTGAGGATGCCGTTGGTGCGTGGCTCCATATATTGCCGCAGTTGGCTGCGTAGCTTGGGACTATCTTTGGTTTTCGCCGTCACTTTGCTGATGCCAACGGAAAATTCTACTCCTGTAATATCGATCGGGGTTTGCAAAATTTCACCCACTTCCGCAAACAGAGTGATGAAATAGTTGGGCTTAATGCGGATTTGGTTGGCTTCTAGCTTTTCGCTCACCTGATGGGCGATCGCCATCAAAATATCCGTCACATCCACATCCGACATATCCAAGTCTTCACTACTTTCAAAGTAGATTACAAAAAAACCTTGCCTCTCCAACTCTGCCTTTAGCCTGAGCAACTCAGTCGATTTGCCGCAGCCCACATGACCTGTAAATAGCTGACAGGTGCGTTCTTGTGGCAGCAGGTCAATCGTCCGGCGGAGTTCTTGAATCAAATTGGTGCCCCGCACATCTGAAAAATCAATGTAATATTTGCGATCGCTGGGGTTGGAGTAAGACAAGGTGTGGCTGGGATTACAAGCTTTGAAAAATTGGGCAACATCTAAGGGCATGGGAAACAGAGAATGGGGGGCAGTGAGGAAAGTTTTGAGTTTTGAGTTTTGAGTTCGGAGTTCGGAGTTTTGAAATGGATGGGTTCTTCCTCAAAATTTAGCATTGAGAACTCAAACTTTCCGGCATCGCTGGGTATCCTCATTTTTTGACCTGCTGGGGGCAGTCTGCCTAAATTTGCTGTAAAGCCGATCGCGTTCTGATGGGCAAGTGGCGCAAAAATTGATAGGGTTGTAGCCGACATCTTGAAGGAAATTGAGCCAATGTCTGACGCGATCGCACAGTGGGTAACCGAGACGATGAGTTCAATGGGCTATTTGGGTATTGGGCTACTCATGTTCCTAGAAAATCTGTTTCCACCCATTCCGTCCGAGCTAATCATGCCACTTGCAGGGTTCACGGTCTCTCAGGGCAAAATGGAGTTTATTCCAGCCGTGGCTGCTGGGGTGCTTGGCACGGTTTTGGGCGCTTATCCCTGGTATTACGCTGGGCGATCGATTAGTGAGGCACGCATTAAAGTGCTTGCTGATCGATATGGCAAATGGCTGACGCTTTCAGGAAAAGATATTGATAAAGCCAATGAGTGGTTCAATCGGCATGGCAACATGGCAGTCTTTCTATGCCGCTTAGTGCCCGGAGTGCGAACGCTGATTTCTATTCCGGCTGGTTTGAATGCAATGCCGTTGATTCCCTTTACGATCTATTCCACGATTGGCACTACTTTATGGGTGGCTCTGCTGACCTTTTTGGGGTTTTATCTAGGCAAAAACTATGAAAATGTCGATCAATGGCTAGCGCCTGTATCAAAATTTGTCTTGTTTGGGTTGCTGGGGCTGTTTGGATTGTGGATTTGGAAACGAAAAAAATCTCAATCCTCTGACCGTCAATAATTTTCCCAAGGCACAGACAGACCTGAGCAGAAATATTTAGCCTGACGATTATCTTAGTGACAGATTAGGGGATCGGTGCCGTTCTGAGAGTGCGCCGTTCTGAGAGATAATGTTGGCTAGCGATTGGGAACAAGTTTGGTCGTCGTTTGTCGTTATACTACTGGGCTATTTGGGGGACGGCTGGCTTTCCCAATAGGGTCAAGTATTTATTACCGATGATTCTGGTGATCATTATCTCGATCGCTGCCGCCATTGTCCATTTTATCAAGAAAGTAAATCTATCAAACGTTGAACGCTCGCGATCGCTACTGGCAACTTCTGACTTACATTCGCCCCCAGAAAACACTCATCCTTCAAGCGTTGCTTTGCACGATAGGGTTTACGGCAATGTGGCCTGTTCTAGCGTGGCTAGCCGGGGAGATGGCAAAACCGATTGCTCTGGGGCAAGTGGCAGCCATTGCAAGGCTTTCTGGAATTGCGGCTCTAGCATTTTTGGTGCAAAAAATTGCTCAATATGGGCAAGACACCTTAATGGCAAAAGCGGCTTTGGCAATTGTCTTTCAGTTGCGCACTCAGGTTTATTCCCATCTTCAGCGGCTGAGCCTCAGCTACTTTGAAACCACTCAAAGTGGCGACCTTGCCTATCGGATGACCGAAGACATCGATCGCATAGGCGAAGTGGTTAACAAAGCCTTTCATCAATTTTTGCCGAGTGTCTTACAGTTCATTGTGGTATTGGGATACATGATTTATCTCAACTGGCAACTCACCATCACCATTTTGATCATTGCGCCAGTCATGGCAATTTTGATTACCTGGTTTGGGGAACGCATCCGTAAGCTGTCATACCGGAGTCAAGGGAATGTTTCCAATCTCTCGGCTTTGCTAGTGGAGGTATTTAGCGGAATGCGCTTGGTGCAAGCCTTTGCTGCTGAAGATTATATGCTGGGGCGTTTTAGTCGCGAAGCAGAACAGAATCGCATTGCTCGCTACAAAACTGAAAAGCTGAAGGCGATTCAAGCTCCTGTGGTAGGTTCGCTGGAAGCCTTTGCCCTGCTGTTTTTGCTCCTGTTTGGGGGCTGGCAAGTTTCGACGCAAACTATCACGGGCAGCAATTTTGTCAGCTACCTGGCAGCCGTGATTATGCTGATTGATCCGATCGCACTGGTGACGGGTAACTACAACGAGTTCAAACAAGGGGAAGCCTCGATCGATCGCGTGTTTGAACTGCTCTCCATGCAGCCCACGGTGATAGAAAAGCCGGGTGCCGCTCTGTTGCCGCCAGTGACCGGCAAAGTAGAGTATCGCGATGTTAGCTTTGCTTATAAATCTGAGCAGCCTGTTCTGAAGCAACTCAGCTTGTTAGCGCTACCCGGAGAGGCGATCGCCCTAGTGGGTCATTCGGGTGCGGGCAAAACCACCTTGGCAAACCTGCTGATGCGGTTTTACGATCCGCAAGATGGGCAAATTTTAGTGGATGGCATGGATATTTGCGATGTCACCTTGCGGAGTCTGCGCCGCCAGATTGGCATCGTTCCCCAGGAAACTATTTTATTTTCTGGTACGATCGCCCAAAATATTGCGTTTGGTCAAAGCGATTTAGATCTAGCTGCCATTCAAACCGCGGCTAAAATTGCTAACGCCGATCAGTTTATTGTGGAATTTCCAGACGGATATCAAACCTGGGTGGGTGAGCGGGGGGTAAATTTGTCGGGTGGACAGCGCCAACGATTGGCGATCGCCCGTGCCGTTTTGCTCAACCCGCGTATTTTAATCTTGGATGAGGCAACGTCGTCCCTCGATTCAGAATCCGAAGCGCTGGTGCAGCAAGCCTTGGAACGGTTAATGAAAAACCGTACCGTGTTTATCATTGCCCATCGGTTAGCAACCGTCCGCCGTGCCGATCGCATTCTGGTGTTAGAACAAGGGCACGTTGTCGAGTCTGGCACCCACACCGAATTGCTAAACCAAGAAGGACGATACGCCCGCTTCTACGCCCAGCAGTTTCAGGATTAGACGGGGGTATTTTCTAAGCAGACGGTTGCGGGTTGAGCGCAGCCCAAAGCCAGTGGCAACTAATTTGCACCAGCTAATTTGCCCCAGCTACTGATCGATCGCGGGCGCAAGCTGAGGGGGGTTGGGCGACCTTGCACCTACTTTAAACTCAGGCTCATCCGTCAGTAAAAATTCTCGAATCATCCGAGTGAGCGTCCGTTGAGTTAAGCCTTCAGCAATTTTTTGACCCATCTGGCGAGTCTCCGGTTTCACCAAAAGCCGAGGAATGATAGGCAGAATCATCAGCGGGTCAAACCCAGATGTTTCTTGCAAGATCACCCAAATCCGCTGAATGTGTTCAACCGTTTTCTGATCGGTGGAGGAAACCGGGGGCGGCGTGACGGCAAACCCTAGCCGCTGACTGATTGTATAAGTAAAGTTGCGAAAGGCATGATTGCCCATCGTATCTAGTCCTCGCACAATCACATCGACTAGCTGCGATCGAATTAACTCGCCCCTGGGAGAAAAGAGGTATTCAACGCTTTGGTCAAGCACTTTGCCCAAATCATAATCATTGCTGTCACGAGCGTTTCTCAGCAGATTTTCTAGGCGGTTCCAACGAAAGCTCTCGTCTTTAAACAGCAAATCGCGCAAAGAAGCCCGCAGTTCAGGTGCAGGATCGGTCAGCAATCGCTTCGCCACATAGGGATAGGCTTTGCTCAACACCTTGAACTCTGGATCGACGTTAATCGCAATCCCTTCTAGTGTCACGAGCGATCGAATGATTAAGGCAAAAAACGCTGGCACTTGGAAGGGATAGTCGTACATCAAGCCCGACAAATTATCTGTAATCGTCTTGATGTTGATTTCTGCAACCGTCGCGCCGAGCGCATCGTTAAACACAAACGCCAGCGCTGGAATAATCGGCGTTAGATCGGTGTCAGCATTTAAAAAGCCGAGATTGACATAATCATTCGCCAGCCCTTCAAAGTCGCGATTGACCAAGTGAACCACTGCCTCAATCAATCCGTAGCGTTGAGCGGGCGTAACCTCACTCATCATGCCAAAGTCAAGATAAGCCAGCTTGCCGTCGGGGGTTGCCAGCAAATTACCAGGGTGTGGATCGGCATGGAAAAAGCCATTTTCCAAAAGCTGCCGCAGAGAACACTGAACTCCCACCGAAATGAGGTAGCTTGCATCAATTCCCTGTTCGCGGATGGCATCTAGCTGCGTTAGTTTGGTGCCCGTGATCCATTCCATCGTCAGAACGCGCCGTCCGGTGTATTGCCAATAAATCCGAGGGACATAGATTTCAGGAGTTTTGCCATACAGTTCGGCAAATCGCTCGGCGTTGCGCCCTTCTTGGCTGTAGTCTAGTTCTTCAAAAATGCGGGCGGCAAATTCGTCAATGATGGCAACTAAGTCACTCCGAATTTGCTTGACGTTTTTCATTAAAAAGGCAGAAATCCGACGCAAGATGTACATATCCAGCGCAATGCTTTGAGCCAATCCCGGACGTTGTACTTTGACGGCAACCTCTTCACCCGTTTTCAACTTACCTTTATAAACTTGCCCCAAAGACGCTGCCGCGATCGGGCTTTCGGTGAGTTCTGCATAAATCTCGTGGGGTTGAAAACCCAATTCTTCTTTAATAAATTGGTAGGCAAGGGCGTTGTCAAACGGGGGAAGCTGATCTTGTAGTTGGGTTAACTCATCTAGATAAGTCGGTGGCACCAAATCAGGACGGGTAGAAAGTGCCTGCCCAACCTTAATGAAGGCGGGACCTAATCGAGTCAAAATTTCCCTTAGCCAAACTGCCTGTTTGCGCTGCTGAGCTTCGCTGGGTGCTTTACGATTCCACCACCAGACAAACCCGTAGCTGAGAAATGGCAAAAAGATTTGAATGATTCGCTTGAAAGCCTGCAACGGACGTTGAGAGTAAACGGCGGCGATCGCGTCAGCATCATACCGCAGTGCTTCAGCATCAGGCAGCGGCGGCTCCGCAGGCTTAAGCAGCATTCCTTCTGGCAAAGGTTCCTCAGTGAAAAACGACGGTTCAACCAAATTTTCAGACGTAAGCGAAGGAGAATAAGTCACGGGTCGCTTTTAGCTCAGGTAAAGGGGCAGTCAACGTTGCAGGTTGGATCATAGCTATCTAACTAAGAGAACCAGCCTAGATGTAACGTATTGTAACAAGCAGATTGCAACAGTGCGGTCAAAATAACCTTACTGGGTTCAAGAGAGTAAAAGAAAGATTTCTCACACCAATTTGAAATTGAAACGCGACAGATGATTGCTGGAATCGGCAATGTTTCTTTGCCTTGCAACTCAAAACTCAAAATATCTCCTTTGGAGACGCTACGCGTGGGCAGAGCCAGTCCGAAGGACTTACAAAACTCAAAATTCAAAACCGTATCGCACCGTTGAGGCAAACACGCCAAGATTCTCCGCATTTCCTATTTTTACCGTTCTGGATTGCCCATTCACTGGGATCACCCGGATCAGAGCGATCGCCCAAAATCTTGCTCACGGGATATTGTCTTTAAGTTGGCTGGAGGCGGAGGCATCGGGTTGATCAACCCCTGTGTTTTATAGTGTAACTGGCTGACTTGAGCCGTTAAGCTTCTGGAGCTTGATTTGCTTGTGATACGGGAATCTCGATCCGAAATTCTGCGCCTTTTCCGGGTTCCGAAATGCACTTAAGCGTCCCACGATGTTTTTCGACCACGATTTGATAGCTAATTGATAAGCCTAATCCGGTTCCTTTGCCGATCGGCTTGGTTGTAAAAAATGGATCAAATAACCGCGATTGGTTTGCAGCCGGAATGCCAGAACCATTATCTCGAATGCTGATCAGCACTGACTTTGACACGGAGCAGACTGAGGAAGTGGGCGCAGAGTCAGCGTTTTCTCGGAGAATTGCCTCTGTGTGAATCGTGATGATGGACGGGTTGGCAGCGATGTCTTCCCGCGATCGCCGTTGGTTGTATTGCTCTAAGGCATCGATCGCGTTACTCACAATATTCATAAATACTTGATTTAGCTGCCCCACATAGCATTCAACCAGTGGCAGTTCTCCGTAGTCTTTGACCACTTCCACCCCGGTTTGTCCGGTGGTGTTTTTCAGACGACTCTGCAAAATTAGCAAGGTGCTGTCAATGCCTTCATGCACGTTTACCCGCTTCATTTCGGCTTCATCTAGCCGCGAGAAATTCCGCAGCGACAACACAATCTCTCGAATGCGATCGGCTCCAATGCTCATCGATTCCAGCATTTTTGGCAGATCTTCCATCAAAAAGTCTAAGTCAATGGCTTGTTGATAGCGCGCGATCGCCGGGTCAGGAGGCGTATAAGTTGCGCCATAAAGCTTAACCAAACCCATCAAATCTTGAGCATAGTCCGTCGTGTGGGGCAAATTGCCATAGATAAAGTTAATGGGGTTGTTAATTTCGTGGGCAACCCCTGCCACCAATTGCCCCAAACTAGACATTTTTTCCGTCTGAATTAACTGCGCCTGGGTTTGTTGCAATGCCTGAAGCGCCTGAGCCGATTTTGCGGTTTCCTTCCGCAACCGCCGCTCATTCACCGTCACCTGACCCAACAACGCATAAAAGGAAATCGTCAGCCGCCCTAATTCATCCTCTCGACTCATCAATTCTTCACTCTTAGCATTCATCTCTGCCAAGCGATTGCATTCATCCATAATCGGCTGCAACCGCTGATTTAATCGCCTTACAAACAAAAACACCACCACACCTTGAACCAGGGATGCCCCAATCACTGCTCCCAAAATTCCGGCTGCCAAAAACCGCCAAACAGGACCTAGCACGACCCATTCTGGCACTTGTGCCATCAAAATCCAGTTGTTGTTCGGAATTTGCTGATATGCCCAAAATTCTGATTTGCCGCTAGCATCGGTCCATCGCAGCACACCCGTTTTTTTGCCAGCAGCCAGATTCGTTTGAATACTTTCCCACAACCCCTGATAGTTACTAATTTGAGGGAAGGGCGTAAGAGCCAAGGCTTTTTGAGGATGGGGGGGGTAGGCGATTAGGTTGCCTTTTGCGCTAACCAAAACAAAGTAGCCCGCGTCTCGCATGGCAGGCACAGTCAGTTTTTGACTTAAGAAGCCCAGTTCTAAATCTTGGCTTAAGACTCCCAGAAGTTGCTGCGTGTCTGTGAAGAAGGGCATCGAATAGGCAGTGCTAACGAGTTGTTGCGGTGGATTAAGCGTCGTTTCCCTGTAGGATTCTGGCTCTAACCAAACCGGCTTGCCAGCGGCGATCGGCTCGGTAAAATAGCGCTTTTGGTAATCACCCGGATCACTTTCTCCTCCCTTGGAAGTGATTTGACCGCTCTGGTCGCGCACGGCATAAGGATAGCCAAACTGACGATTGGGCAGGATTAAACGACTTGTGGGAGGTTGCCCAAACCCTAGCCCGGTCCCCACGGGAGAAGTTTTTAGCGATCGCTGCATCAGATCAACATAAACCTGTTCCCGTCGCTCACCTGAGAGGTAAAGGGTTTGCAGTGCGTCGGCAACGGTTTTAGTAGAATATTCAACGGTGTTAAACGCTCCTTCTAAACTTTCGGCTTTCACTTGAAGATTGGAAATCAACTCGTTTTCAGATTGCCGAGTGAGTTCGCGATAAGACCAATAAGTGGTGCCCAATAAGCCAATTAAGGAGCCGCCCACTACGGAAAGGAATAGCCGCGATCCCACCGATCGCAACATAGAAAACCCCGTACTCTGGCGCGGTGGGGCAGAGTACGGCGGGGTGGGCGGTGCAGTGGTCTGCATAGGAAAGCTCCTGAATTGAACAGGCAATTTTGCCGACTATGATTACGTTGGACAAGTATGCCCCGCTTGAAAGGATTTCTTACAAAGTACTCTGTTTTGGCTGGATGGGCGGTCTATTTCTTAGCCCTTAACTTACAGCTTTTAACGGGTTAGGAGTTGAATAGTAGCAGGTGAGAATGGAATCGATCGCTTCTCGACCCTCCGCGATCGCGGTTACTTTGACGCAATGGGCAGGATCAATCAAGTGCTTGAGGGGTTGCTCTACTCGGTTAAAGCATTGCATGGCTTCTGAGGCTTGGCGATCCCACTCAGGGTAGTAGTGCAACATATCATCGGGCATGACTTTGGTGCGGGTGGTGTTGGGTTCAGGCAAGCAATAAAAAGGCTTATCTAGGTTGAAGTAGCCATAGTCATCAGTGATTTCGTCGCCGGGAAGAATGTCTCTAGCAGCAAGCTCAAATTTATAGGGGGTGGCAATTAGGCTGGAGTGAAAGCTGTGGTTGACGTAACGGGCAATATCCCAACACAAAACATATTGCCCATGTTCGTCACGAAAGCAATATTTGAGCAAGCGATCGCGGCGTAGTGGCTCCAAGGATAAGACATAAGCGGCATCGAATTTTTGATCTAACTCATCCAAGATCCAAGTAATCGTTCCTTTGGGGATGAATTGGGTTGCAAACACACCATAACCAATGGATTCGTCAATGAATCGAAGTTCTGTATGTGGATGCATCATTGTCGCTAATAGCCTTCCTCTTCGTATTCAGGAGTTTTCGTCTTTTCAGGGATATTCACCCGTGGCGCATTGTAACTGGGAGATTGCTTGTCTGCCCAAGCATCTTCTTCTAAATCATCGAACGGCGCGTCGTATTGATCATCATAATCATCGTCGTAGTCCCCTTCGCTGTAGGGCTGGATTGAAGCTTGAGGCTCTCGCTCGTAGCGATCGCCCGCAGTTTTTTCGCTCCAGTTGTCGCCTTCGTCATCCTCGTCAGCGTCGTCTTCGTAATACAGCGGTTCTGCACGACGCTCCTGCTGACGGATCTGGCGCGGTTCTGGCTCTCCCCAATTATCATCATCCCAAGTTTCTTGAACGACAGGCTCGCGCTGCCGCAGTTGGGCATTGACGGGGGTTCGCAAGCCGGTGCCAAGCTGATTTTCAGATCGCATTGGGGCAATGTAGCCATCCTCATCGTCTCGCTCCCACGGGGGGCTACCGATGCCTAGCCGCTCCAATACACCCACGGATAGCTGGATCAGTCGGTCTTCTGAACCTTCAAACACAATCAGGCGATCGGGTCCACTGCTGACAATTTCTTCAATCGGCAATTCATACGTGCTAACCACTTGGTCAGGAATCAGGGGAACGCCAATAGACGCAATGATGAGCGACGTAACTTTGCCATCGTCCACATCAAATTTGAAGCCCCGTACTTTGCCTAACAGTTCGCCGGTTTCTGTGACTACTTCACAATTAATTAAGCTGCTGTAAATTTCTGTATCGATTTCTTCAATCACGTCTTCGTCGTCTACCAGAATGACATCACCAATTTGCCGAATGCTAGTCAGCAGCATGGGTTGAGGAGTGCCATAAAGAATGTTGGGACGAAGGCTCAGCGCCACCACTTCACGCTGATCGATATCGACCCACAGTTGGCTGACTACGCCAAGTTTTTTGCCACTATCACGGGTGACCACTAATGTACCCAGAATGTCAGACCGTTGGCGAATTGCTTCAGATGCCATTTATTTTTTCCCGAATCCTAACCCGCGAATCATGTTAGATGTTACATCAAATCACAAAGAGGCTCTTTGTGGAACTAGATCAATTCCTAAAACTTGGGTGAACGCACCACGAGCTTGGGTCACCCCAATTTGACGCTGGGCAGATTCAATCATGGGACGACGAAGGCTCACGACAATAAACTGCGCCTGCTGCGATTGCTGTTTGATCATTCTAGCTAATCGCTCTACGTTTGCCCCATCAAGAAACATATCAACCTCATCAAAGGCATAAAACGGGGAGGGACGGTAGCGCTGGAGGGCGAAGATAAAGCTGAGGGCGGTCAGAGATTTTTCGCCGCCGGACATGGATGCCAGCCGCTGAATGGGTTTGCCTTTGGGATGGGCAACCAAGTTTAAGCCGCCGTTAAACGGATCGGTCGCATCATCGAGTTGCAGGTGCCCATCGCCATCGGAGAGGATGGCAAAAATGGACTGAAAATTTTCGTTGACGGCATCAAAGGCTTCCTTGAAAGCGCGTTGGCGGAGAGTGGTGAAGTTTTCGATGCGGAGCAGGAGTTCAGTGCGTTCTTCTTCTAGGGTGCGAAGTTTGTCGGTGAGTTCATCGAGTCTGGCTTGGGTGCGATCGTATTCTTCTAGTGCCAACATATTGACGGGTTCCATAGACTGGAGGCGTTTTTGCAGCGATCGCAGTTCTTGCTGGAGTTGTTCTAAGCCAATATCTTCGGGCACTTCGGGCAGGGGATCGGGCAGATTGGCGTGCTGGGCGTGTATTTGCTCTTGCAGGGCGATCAGTTGTTCCCGCCGCGATTGCTGCGTTTCCTGAACTTTTTGCCGATCCCATTCTCGCTGTTGGTGCTGCAATTGGCGATCGCGCAGGTGTCGTTCGGCGCTGTCTCGTTGCCCTTTTTCCGCCCCCAGTTGTTGTTCTAAAGAAACTTGGGTTGCTTTCGCCTCGGCAATCTGATCATTAAGGCTGGACTGTTGGGTACTGAATGCCAATTGCTGCTGGAGTTGGGCGGTTTGCTGGGTGCGATAGTCCTGTAGGCGCTCTTGGCACTGACCGATTTTTTCTATCAAGCGCTGGTATTGGTTGTCTAAGTCGCGCAGTCGTTGTTCGACGGTTCGGAGTGCCAGTTCTTTTTGGCTGAGGTCGGCTTCTTGCGATCGCAGGGTTGCCTGAATCTGCTGCCATTCACTGTGGGTGTGGGATTGCTCCAACTCGGTCAGGGTTTGCCGCAATTGGTTCAACTGGGTTGATTGTGCCGGGATTGCGGCTTCTAAAACCTGTAAGCGGGTTTGAGCGGTGGTGAATTCTTGGGTGTGCTGGGTGTGCTGATCGTGCAGGTGGGCACAGTTCACTTCTAAAATTTTCAGGTCTTTAGTCAATTGATTTTTTTGGATTTCGGTTTCGCGGTGCTGCTGACGGTGTTCGGTCAGGGCTTGGGTGCGCTCTCGAACCAGATCGGTGGCGCGGTGAATGCTGTTGTCGCAGTGGATCAAGATGCGATCGATTTCCTGGAGGCGATCGCGCAAGGCTTTCACTTCATCAGAGTCGTCCGCATCCATGGTGCCAAAATGGAGGGATGAGCGGGTATTGCTGCTGCCGCCCGTCATTGCCCCGGAGGATTCCAGCAGGTCGCCGGTGATCGTCACAATCCGGTAGTCGCCCAAGTGACGACGGGCATCGCTGAGGGTTTCAAACACAACGGTGGAGCCAAAAACGTAGGCAAAGACATCCCGGTAGCGATCGTCAAATTCGATCAGGTCTAGGGCGTAACCCATGCAGCCAGCCAGCGATCGCAGGGTGCCCCGGTTGGGCGATCGCCCCGGTTGGATTTTGTTCAGCGGCAGAAAAGTGGCACGTCCGGCTTTGCGTTGTTTCAGCAGTTCGATCGCGGCAGCAGCAACGCCATCATCGTCTACTACTAAATTTCCCAGTCGGGCACCCGCCGCCGTTTCTAGCGCCAGTCGATAACGAGGTTCTACCCGTCCCAGTTGGGCAACCAAGCCGCACACACCGGGCAGGTTCATTTGCAGGATTAACTGGGTGGCATGAGTGCCTTGAGCTTCTTGGAGTGCTTGAGTTTGGGCTTCTAGCTTATCGAGGCGGCGCTGTTTTTCACGCTGTTCGTTTAGCAGGCGATCGCGGGTTTCTCGCTGAATTTGCAGTTCTTGCTCGGCATTCGCCAATCCTTGCGCCAAGGTTTGAAGCTGTTCTTGGGACGCGGCAAGCTGGGTTTCTACGGTAGCTTGCTGGGTTTTTTGGGCGGCAAGCTGCTGCTCTAAAGTTTGTTGGCTTTGGGTTTGCTCCTGGATCTGACGCTCTAATCGGTGAATCCGCTCTTGCAGTTGGGCTTGTTCCGTGCGCTGCGGCTCCAAAAGCGCCAAAATTGCATCAATTTGGTGACGCAAATCGGTTTGCTCTTGCACCCAAGCTTCGGCACTGGCGGCACTGACACTGGCGGCTTCGCGATTGTGGACTAGCTGCTGTTGAGCGCGATCGCGTTCTGCCCTCAAGGTCACAAAATCCTGCGTTTCTAATCTGCGTTTCTCTTGCGTTGCCGCCTCTAACTGGTGCTGCTGCTCTTGGAGTTCTTGCTGAGTACGGCTCAGATTTACGGTCAATTCACGGCTAGCCGCTTGCAAATCTTGCTCTTGCCGCTGCACTTGGCGTAATTCGGCTTCACGAGTTGCCAGGGTTGCCTGTAATGCCAGAAGTTCTTCTTCGCCCAAGGCTTTGACGCGGGCGTTCAGTTGTTCGAGCGCGGCGGTAGATTGCTGAATCTCCGTGAAAAGGAGCGCCAGTTGATCCGTTAGGTCGGCGATCGCCCGTTCATCGCTGCCAAGCTGTTGCTGCAACTGCTGCACGGCGCGGGTCGATTGGCGATATTGAATCACCGCGTCCCATTGTTCTTTGCGCTGTAATTCTTGCCGCAGCTTTTGATATTTTTCCGCTTTAATCCGGTCTTGGGCAAGGCGATCGCGCTGGTCAATCAGTTCTCGCTCAACGATGTGATATTTGTCTTCCCGATCTTTGACTGCATTCAGCTTTTCTCGCGCCTGGACAATTTTGCGATCGAACGCCGCCACCCCTGCCAATTCATCAATAATTTCCCGGCGCTCCCGCGAGTTCATCGAAATAATTCGCGTTACATCCCCTTGCAGCACGACGTTGTAGCCTTCAGGATAAACTCGCAGCCGATTTAAGGATTCGTGCAGTTCGGTAAGCGTACAGGGTTCGCCGTTAATGTAATAGTTTGAGGTGTAAGTGCCCTGCTGGGTCACCCTGAGTTTACGGGTGACGCTCCATTCACGCGCTGAGGCTAGATGACCGTTTCCGTTGCCATGTGCGCCGCTCTCAGCCTGTTCGTTCCGTTCCGCATCACTCAACCAATCAGCCTCGACCATGGAACCGTCCACATTCACCGATTGTTCAATCTGATCGTCCATAGACAGCGGCTCATCGCTCAGGTCAAAGGTAACGGTGACGCTGGCTTCCACGGTGGAGCGGTTGCGTGTGCTTTGGGTGTGGTTTACCAAGTCGGGCAGCCGTTCTGCCCGCATTCCCTTAGAACCCGCCAGCCCTAAGCAAAATAGTAAACCGTCAATTAAGTTAGATTTACCTGAGCCGTTTGGACCGGAAACCACGGTGAACCCCGGCAGCAAAGGAATGGTTACCTTGCCGCCAAAAGATTTGAAGTTAGAAAGTTCCAGGCGCTTAATATACAAAGCCTGACAGGGTTGGGGTTAAAGACGGGATGAGAAGTCGTGCTTAAGTGTAATGGCTAAACGCCAAACTAAACAAAAATCTCAAAAGCCCTTTTTTTATAGCATGAGATAGAACTAATGTTCTATAAACTCTACATTGCGCCGGATTTTTTGTTGAAAATGACCAGGATAGTTTTGACAATTAGCTCTAGATCGTACTTTAAGCTCCAGTTTTCTTGATATTTCAGATCGAGCTGCACAATGTCTTCAAAGTTTTTCACTGACGATCGCCCATTTACCTGCCATTCTCCCGTCATGCCGGGTTTAATATCTAACCGCTGCCACTGGGGAATCTCATATTTTTCCACTTCATCGGGCGTAGGCGGACGGGTGCCGACTAAGCTCATCTCGCCCTTCAGCACATTCCAAAATTGGGGCAGTTCATCCAAGCTGGTTTTTCGTAAGATCCGACCGACGCGGGTAATCCGAGGATCGTTCTTTGCTTTAAAAATCGCGCCTTCTGCGTCATTTTGAACCAAGTGCTTTTTGGCTTCGGCATCGGTCACCATTGATCGGAACTTCCACATTTTGAAGCGTTTGCCCATTTGAGAGCAGCGGACTTGTCCAAAAAAGAGAGGTCCGGGGCTATCTAGCTTGATGGCGATCGCGATCGGAATAATCAGCACACTGGTAATCGACAGCCCCACAATCGAACCCACGATATCAATCATCCGCTTGGGCACCGACTTGACAGAAGGATGAGTGATAAACGGCTGCTCATCCGCTTTAACCCTGTTTCTAAGACGCTGCGGGATGAGCCTGCCGGGAGCGCCATCAGCCCCCTGCTGCGCCGAGTTTGAGGATAAGCTAGGCGATTGAGAACCGGCGATGGAGCCGGGGGGAGATAACAAGGGCGTTCCTGGCTCGATCACAAAGAACTTATCTAAATCCGCTAGCGCAAGTGCTGACATTACTTGCGGCGGAACATTTTGCAACACGAGATTAAACCTTGTTTTTTGCGCCATTTTACGGCTGGCAACCAAGGCACCAATGCCGCTGCTGTCCATAAACTTGGTTTCACTGAAGTCAAGCGCAATCCGCGTTAAATCAGGATTGTTTTGACAAATTTCTTGAAAGCTCTGCTTAAATTCCACTGCTTTTTTGACCGTAAAAACAGGTGGAATATGAATAGTTACTTGATTCTGGTCTTCGTTAGATTCAACCACAGCGCTAGCTCAACTTATGTAAGTGGACTATAAAGCAATTGGTAGATAAGGCGGCAGTATGTGGGACTGCAATAAACCGCAATGGCACACCCGGAGTTTCAACCACGATGTTTAGTAAACTCTTGAACTCGATTCCCCTGCATTCACCTATCCATAGTCGTCGGTATAAAAGGCTTCAACGTTTACCTCCCGTCATTGATGCGATCGCCGCCACTCCTCAGCCACCAAATCAAGCCCATAAAAACGCTGCCAAAATCGATCAACGGTTTTCGTAGACAGCACCTTAGTGAGGAAAAACAGTAAAAACCGCCCTCCGGTAGCGGCAACATAGCGCGGTTGAGGATGATGGGTTTTGAGGGCTTTGATAATCACCCCGGCGACTCGTTCCGAAGTCCAAGCGTTGGCGGTTGTTTGCTGTTCTAATGCCTCCATTTTTTGGAAAGCCGCCCGGTAAGGCGTAGTCTCTGGACTGGGAAACATCTGGGTGATTTCTTGCCTCACTACTTCAAAAAAGTTAGTGCTAACGGGACCAGGTTCAATCACACTAACCTGAATGTTGAACGGTTGCAGTTCCATTCGCAGGGTATCGCTGAGAGCTTCTAGGGCAAATTTGGAAGCACTGTATAGTCCGCCAAAGGGGAAGGCTGTTTTACCACCGATAGAACTAATGTTGATGATTTTGCCACCGCCGCGATCGCGCATTGCCGGAATCAACGCTTGTATCAGCGTCAATGGACCTAGCACATTTACCTCAAATTGGCGACGAGCAGCTTCAGGGGGAACCAATTCCAAAACACCCATTTGCCCATAGCCCGCATTATTGACCAGTGTATCTACCTGCCCAAAATGCTCCAATGCTGCTTTTGCCAGGGCTTGCACTTGCTCAATCTCGGCTAGGTCGGTGGCAACAGTTAGGGTTTCTGCCCCAGATTCATGGCATAGAGTGGCTACTGCATTGAGTTTTTCTAGGCTCCGAGCCGCTAAAACTAATCGAATGCCGGGATATTGCCGCGCTAAAACTTGTGCTAGGGCGGCACCAATTCCGGTAGAAGCACCCGTGATTAAAATAACTTGTTCGGCAAGATTTGAAGATGGAGGCATGAATCAACGAGTCAACCTATCGGCAGGATGAGGACGATACTATCTTGGCATTGTGTGAGATAAACTGCACTTATTGTTCTCTCAAACTCAATAGTTTCAACGTATCTTCATCAATCATTTTAGGTAAATTTGCTTTTAAGTGAATTTACGGATTGATCTGCTTGGCTATCCATTCAACTACTTGCTGTCCTAAACACACATTATCGAGGCGATCGATTTCTCGAATCCCCGTCGGGCTAGTCACATTCACTTCAGTAAGATAGCCGCCGATAATATCAATTCCGACAAAAAACAAACCATCCCGGCGCAAGGTCGGCGCAAGCTGAGTGCAAATATCTCGTTCGCGATCGCTAATGTCGGTTTGGGAAACTCTGCCGCCCACTGCCATATTGCCGCGAAATTCTTTTCCAGTGGGAATGCGGTTGACAGCCCCAATCGGTTCGCCATTGAGTAGAATAATTCGCTTGTCACCTAGTTTGGCTTCCGGGAGGTAGGTTTGCACCATCACAGGCACCTGCGCTTGAAAAGTGCTGATTTCAACGAGAGAATTGAAATTGCGATCGCCGGGGTCAAGAAACAAAATCCCTTCCCCCGCCTTGCCACCCAAAGGCTTGATGATGGCGGCTCCCTGGCGTTCTAAAAAATCTCGTATCACCTGTTTGTCTTGGCTCACGATAGTTTCAGGAATCGCTTGAGTAAATTGCAGCGCATACATTTTCTCATTGGCTGCCCGAATTCCCTGAGGCGCATTGATCACTAGAGTTTTTGCGGGATCGACGTAATCCAAAATGTAGGTGGCGTAAAGATAAGGCACCGTGACCGGTGGATCGGTTCGCATGAAGACTGCATCCATCTCTTCTAACAGTCGCCGCTCTGACTTGCCCACTTCAAACCAAGCATTAGCTGCTGTCCACAGCCCATCTACTAGCGTGACTGGCGTAAGCTGCACCGGTTGAAGCCATGCCGATGCTTTGCCATCACTGACTCCAAGCGAGTTTGCCTGAGTAATCCAAACCTCATGCCCTAACAGTTGAGTCGCTTCCATTAGCGCCACGCTGGTGTCGTGACTAGGGTCTAGCCGTGCGATCGGGTCAATGATGAAAGCAAATTTCACAAGTAGTTCCTAGAGCTAAAGCCCTGATTCAAAGGGCAAAGATTGAAAACGATTAGTCTGATCGGGTCTGATGATTAAGCGCTCAAACTAACTTGCTAACAGTGCATCAAGCTTATTGGCAGAGTTTAAGGCATATAAATCATCGCAGCCGCCAATGTGTTGATCGTTAATAAAAATCTGAGGCACCGATCGCCGCCCCTGCGATCGCGCTGCCATAGTCGACCGGGCGGCTTCGTCTCCATCAATACAATACTCTGTAAACTCAACCCCTTTTTTGGCTAGCAAGGCTTTTGCCCGAATACAAAATGGGCAAGTACTCCAGGTATAGACTTCAACGTTAGCAGACATAGTTCTTTACATTTAATGTTTCCACTCATTCTACCCGTTTGTGGTGGATGAAAGCGCGATAGATCGCTTTCCCTCCTACGACTATGGGAGCCTCGTGGGGGGAAGATCAACTTCTGTTGAGGGAGGCTTAATAGAGGTTGCAGGTACTATCGCCAGGGTCAAGGAACGTTCTTCTATATCACAGCCTTGGATTTGAACTAGAACGCTGACCGAATCATTCATCAAGGTTTTAGGCGAGGTATAGACGGCACGGCTGCTAGCAGAACTACCTTGAGGATTGATTTTGCCGCGATCGGCTTTCCAGGTGAACAGCACTGGCTTTCGATCTGGATTTTCTAGCCGAACGGTGATTGCCCGTTTTTCTCCGGCTGGAACGGCAATGGGCAGACCTGCGGGAAGTTGCGGCTCGTCATCAAGAGACTCTGAGTTGAGGCTGAGCCGATTGGCAGAGACACTTAGAATTCGTGCTGTGCAAGCAGTGCTAGAAGATTCAACCTTAAATAGGGGTTGCAGGATTAAATCCCAGGTGCCATAGCCAATCATGACTGCGATCGCAATGGGGGATGCCACTCGGCTAATTTGATCAATCCACGACTGATTTTCTGGCATGATGAAGGACGGGTTCTAAACCTCGCTGCTTTTGACCATATCAAATTTTAGCCATGATTTTAGCCCTACAGCATCAGATCGGCTGCTCATTAAAACAGCGATCTTTAGCGATAGCTATAGTTGAATCGTTCACTAATTCTTAATCTAGTTTAAATATGCATCCCGATCGCATCGATCCTCAGCCCGGTCAAGAATCTGTGTGGGATTACCCCCGTCCTCCACGGTTGGAAGAAACCTCGAAGCATATCCAGATTATTTTTAATGGAGTGGCGATCGCCGATACCCATCACGCCAAACGAGTCGTGGAAACCAGCCATCCGCCTGTTTACTACATTCCCCCGGCTGACATCAAGCTGGAATATTTGGTGAAAAGTCCGCGCTCTACCTACTGCGAATGGAAGGGGCAGGGCGCTTATTATACGGTTGTGGTGGGCGATAAGCAAGCTGAAAATGTGGGCTGGTACTATCCCCAGCCGACGGATGACTTTGCTGATATTAAAGATCATGTTGCTTTTTATCCGGCACCCATGGATGCTTGCTACGTGGATGGCGAAGAAGTGGAGCCTCAACCCGGCGGTTTCTACGGCGGCTGGATTACCCGTGATGTGGTGGGTCCCTTTAAAGGTGCCGCTGGAAGCTGGGGCTGGTAAGCCATGTCTGCAATAGTGTTCGGCAGCCTGAATATGGATTTGGTCGTGCGATCGCCCCGCTTACTTCAGTCGGGTGAAACGTTGATTGGCTCAGATTTTTACACGACACCAGGCGGCAAGGGCGCAAATCAGGCGGTGGCGGCGGCAAAGTTGGGCATTTCGACCCAAATGATCGGTCGAGTGGGAAATGATGCGTTTGGGCAAGAACTTTTAGCCGGGTTGAAAGCCGTCGGCGTTGGAACGGATGGCGTTTGGGTGAATGCTACCCATTCGGGTGTGGCGGTGATCACGGTGGCGGCAACGGGTGAGAACCAAATTATTGGGGTATTTGGGGCAAATGGCACTGTGGATGAGACGGATGTGGAGCGGCTCACCGCTAGGCTACCCGGCACTAAGCTATTGCTGCTCCAACTAGAAGTGCCGATCGCGGCGGTCAAACAAGCGGCGCAAGTGGCTCATGCCGCAGGCGTACCGGTGATTCTCGATCCGGCTCCGGTGCCTACGGAGGCGATCGCGTCTCTCTATCCCTTCATTGATATTCTGATGCCCAATGAAATAGAAGCCGGACAGCTTGTGGGGTTTTCGGTGAATTCGCCTGTTCTTGCAGCACTGGCGGCTAAAGTGCTGCAAGAACAGGGCGTGAAAACGGTAATTGTTAAACTGGGCGCGCAAGGGGTCTTTTGTGCCACGCCCGATGAAACGTTCTTTGTCCCAGCGTTTGCAGTCGAGGCGATCGACACTGTAGCCGCAGGAGATGCTTTTGCGGGAGGATTGGCGGCAGCTTTGATAGAAGGCGCATCGCTCCGGCAGGCGGTGATTTGGGGTGCGGCGGCTGGCGCTTTAGCCACCACAAAAAAGGGGGCGCAAGCAGCCATGCCCGATCGCCCCACTTTTAATGCATTTCTCACAGCCAATGGCGTTACCTAACCGCTATGTAGCTCTCAAAACTCAAAACTCAAAACTTTCTTACCCAGCGCCCAAAAGCTCTACGTCAAAGACTAGGGTAGCGTTTGGCGGAATCACCCCACCGGCTCCACGAGCGCCATAGCCTAATTCAGGTGGAATCACAAGCTGGCGACGACCCCCCACTTTCATGGTAGAAAGCCCTTCATCCCAACCTTTGATCACCTGTCCAGCACCGATTTTGAAGCTAAATGGAGCGCCGCGATCGCGGGAGCTATCAAACTTGGTGCCATCTTCTAGAGTGCCGATGTAATGCACACTCACGGCTTGCCCTGGTTCAGGCGTAGCGCCCGTGCCTTCAACCAACTCAAGGTATTTTAGACCTGAGGCAGTTGTCACGTAATTTTTAGATGCTTCCACTTTTTTTGCAGTTTTAATAGGGGTTTCAGACGATTGCGCGATCAGTTGGGCAGACTGGGGGAGGAGCGTTTCAATGGTTTCCGTCGTGGGCAGTTTGGCTGCGATCGCACTCGGCTGTCCACCGCCAAACTGGGCAACTACCAACACCAGCACACACGTCAGCATGACTCCTACACTGACTAAAATCTCTTTCACAGCAAGCCTCCTGTGTCGTAACTGTTTACAGTCAGTCGTTGCAACAACGCTAACGCTTGAATATTGTAACCATTTCGGGGTTCGTTCGATCTGGTGAATTAGTTCACACAGTTTCAGCTTGGGGTTTTAAAGTTGGCGAGACTACAGAGCTTCTGCCAGCGATCGCGCCAACGCCACATCAAAGTAGGATTGGTCGCCTGAATTGCCCGCGATCACTTGAAAGGGCGCATCTGGTTCGCCAAACTGATCCAGCACGATCGCTGCTCCTGAAAAATTGTGGTTTTGGGTGTAGTCATTCAAGGTAATCACTGTTTTTAGCCCCGCTTGAGCCGCCGATTTCAAGCCTTGCTGTGAGTCTTCCAGCGCCAAACAATCTTCTGGCTTCAGCTTCATTTTTTCCAACGCATATAAATAAATATCAGGAGCAGGTTTTTTTGCCGGAACAATATCTCCCGCCGCGATCACTTCAAACCAGTCCAGGCTATCAGGCGCAAGTGCCGCTTCCAAGAGCGCCGTCACGTTTTCTGGCGTGGTGGTGGTGGCGATCGCCAGCCTAATTCCCGCTTCCCGCGCTTCCTGAATCAGCCTGCGCACTCCCGGACGCAAAGGAATACTGCCAGCTTGAATCAACGCTTTGTAGTGCTTTGTTTTGAGCTTGTGAATCGTGGCTGCCCAAGTGGGCGCATCCGTGGCTAAAGGATAATCGGGCTGATCTTCCTTCAAATATCGCTGCAATCGCTCCTTGCCGCCCGTCGTTTCCAGCAATTCGCCGTAGCGTTCCACCGTCCATTCCCAATCTAAACCCGACTCGGCAAAGGCTCGGTTAAAGGCAATGCGGTGTCCATCTCGCTCAGTGTCGGCAAGGGTTCCATCTACATCGAAAATCAGAGCTTGAAGCATAGGTGAGGTAATAGCTAAAAAGGAAGGTGAAAGACAAAAGTTAATGGAGAAAAGTAAAACTCAAAACTCAAAACTCAAAACATCTCCTAGGTCGCCGCTACGCGAACAAAACTCAAAACTCAAAACTCAAAACTCAAAACTATTAATTCTTGGTCTTATCCGTTGTATCCGCCCAGAGATCATCGGGTTCCAGGGGATTGTCAGCCGATTGCAGGACGGTTTCGGTGAAGACAGCGGGAGCATCAGCCGTGGGAGATGGGAAGGATCGGTCTTGGGTGTGGGGCGGCGCACTCCACCCATCCATAATATCTTCTACCAGGACTCGTCGAATCCAAATTTGGCACACGACAACGAGGGGCAAGGCAAGCAACAACCCCCAGAAGCCGAAAATGGTGGCAAAAAAAACTTGGGCAAGCAAGGTGACGGCAGGGAGCAAATTGACCTGTTGCGACATGACATAAGGCGTGAGAAAGTTGCTTTCAAACTGCTGAATGGCAACGTAGAGACCTAATACCAGCAGCGCTTTCACGGGGGAGTCGAGCAGCGCGATCGCCATGGGTGGGATCACGCTAAAGGTCGGACCCAAATTAGGAATAAAGTTGAGCAATCCCGCCAATACTCCATTTGCCAGCGCGGCTTTGACTCCAATAATTGACAGCCCAAGGGTACTCAGCACGGCAATCACGCTCATGCTAATCAGCGCTCCTACGATCCAGCTTCCCAAAGAGCTTTCACACTCTTCCAGAATGCTCTCCACGCGCCGCCGATAAAATGATGGAAAAAGCCGAATAAATCCGCCACGATAGGCAGCAGGATTCACCAGCATCATCAGCCCCAGCACCACAATCAGCAGGACATTTAGCAAAGATCCTAAGGAACTGGAAAAGAATGCAAAAGAGCCACCCAGCAACCGGTTCCCAAACGGTGTTGCCTGCCGAATCAGATCATCCACATCAGGAATGTAGCGCTCAAGGTTATCAGGAACTACATCATCAATCGAATTAACCCAGGTATTTAGCTGGCGGATTCCTTGGGGCACCAAAACATAGATTTCCTGAATCTGTTTGGCAAAAGACGGCACAATAATTTGGAAAAATAGAGCTAGCGCCGCAATCAAAAATCCAATGGCGATCGATACGGCGATCGCTCGCTGAATTCCCAATTTTTTTCGCAGCCACCGCGCCAATAAATTCAGACTATTGGCAAGCACCACCGCTGCAAACACCAACAGCAGCACCTCTTTAATCTGCCAAAGAATATAAACAGAGGCAGCTAATGCCAGTAGCGCAATCCATTCTCCCAATTTCACAGGCGACTCCCAGAACTATCGCGATCGCCAACCCAACGCGATCGCCATTAGTATACTCGGCAACACGACCGCAATCAGCGCGATTGTATTGGTTTCAGAAACCTCAAGATAGGGCGCACCATATTTAATGGCAACAGCAATCAGGGTAGAGAATGCAAAAACTTTGACGATAAAACCAGTCATTTTGATTTGAAAAAGTGAAAAGAAGCTAATTCAGCGTTTCTGTGCCTGAATGACCTGCAAGCTACCGCCCGCGTGCAATGTTTGCTGGGTTACTTGAAGCCCGATCGCGGTCAAGATTCCGACTAAATCTGTTTTGAGTAGCTGCCAAGCGGTTTCGGTTTCAAACAGCCACAAAAAGATTGCCACACCAGGGATAAACACCAAATTAGTCGGCTGATGAAAATCGACCATGGCAAAGGAACCTCCCGGCTTCAACACGCGATGCACCTCACTCAAGATTTTTTGCAGTTGGTCAGGCTTCATCTCATGCATGGCAACGCTAGTATGCACCAAATCAAACTGATTATCCGCAAAGGGCATCGCCTCTGCAAACGCTTCCACATACTCCGCCTGGGGTACATTCTGCTGAGCGCGCTTGATCGAAAACGGTGAGGCATCTAGCCCAGTGACATGGCGCGATCGCTCAACTAACACCTGCGTCGTCTGTCCGCTGCCGCAGCACAAATCCAGCACCGCCGCTTCTGGCAAAATCGTCAGCCCCTCTAACGCGAGTCTACGAAATCGCGCTTCACCCCCCACACTCAACGCCGACAATCGAGAAATGCCGTCATAAAGCCATTGATAGCGATAGCTGAGATCTCGAAGAATCGTTGCCATAAAAAATTAAGAATAACGAAGGAATGATTTTGAATGCTGATCAACCTGGCAGCTAAAGCTCTGGCATTCAGCGAGTCTGTTTCGGCTACGCTCAACAAACCTGCGGCTACGCTTAACAGACCTGCGGCTACGCGATCGCTTGAACATCCCGCTGTTCAAACTCTAGCACTTGAACCCCAGGATCAAAATTGTATTGAGCCATAGCAGTAGCCAGAAGTGATGCGACTCACAAGATTGATGTTTATAAGGTTGATCTAGTTGATCGAATTGATAAGTTGCGCTCTGCACCTACGCTTGCGACAATAAAGCCTATGAATTCCGAAAAGACCTCCGAACAAAAACCATCCCTGCCGATTCCTGCGGTCAAATCTCCCAGTCAGATTTGGTGGGATAACTTTCAAATTCTGTTTGTTGCCCTGATTTTGGCACTGCTGATTCGAGTATTTGTTGCCGAGCCGCGCTTTATTCCATCTGATTCGATGGTGCCAACCCTGAAAGTGGGCGATCGCCTAGTCATTGAAAAAGTCTCCTATCGGCTGCATCCGCCGGAGTTTGGTGACATCATTGTTTTTGATCCCCCGCCTCAACTCCAAAGCTTAGGCTTTGCCAAAGATCAGGCATTCATTAAGCGGATTATTGCCACACCGGGTCAAACGGTTCATGTGCTAAATGGCAAAGTCTATGTCAACAATCAAGCCTTAGTAGAGCCTTACATTGCCGCTCCGCCTGATTATCTGCTAGAGACAGTGCAAGTTCCGCCTGATCAATTTTTTGTGATGGGCGACAACCGCCCTAACAGCAACGACTCCCATGTTTGGGGCTTTTTGCCCAGTCAAAATATTATTGGTCGCGCCGTATTGCGATTCTATCCCTTCGATCGCGTGGGTAGAGTGCAATAAAGGTGACTTTTTCCTGACATTTTGACTAAAGTGTGGGAGAGAATCTTAGCACGACTCATTTTTGCGGCTAGAATGACGCAAACTCACGGTATCAGCCAATTCCGATTTCTGAACCGGCTGGCGATCTGGGGGAGCTTACCTTGCAAAACAGCGAGGTGGAGATGAAACAATGGTTGGGAGAGATTGGATGAGGGTGAGGAAGGCACATGGTCGGCAAGCAATCAAATCCATTTGAACTCAACCCCTCTGATCATTCTAGCCAGCCTGAGGAGCTAGGAAACGAGAGTTCTCAATTAACCGCGTCCCTAGACAAAAGCCGTTCTCGATCGCTGTGGTCTAAGGCAAAGTCCTGGCGCTGGCTGTGGGTGACCGTTAGCGTTTTTGGCATGGTGAGCAGCATTGGGGGAGCCGCGCTGTGGTTGCTAACTACCCCGCCGCCCTCAGCCGATTGCCAAAAAACCTCATCCTTGTCTACCGATATGGAGCAACTTTACTGCGCCCAAGAATCGGCTCGCTCTGGAGAGTTACCTAAGGTGCTAGCGGGCATAGACACCTTAAACCGTTGGGCACCCGACCACCCGCTTTATCGAGAAGCGCAACGGTTAATTGCAGAATGGTCGCAGCCTGTTTTAACCGCCGCCCGCGATCGCATTGCTCAAACTGATTTAACTGGAGCCGTAGAACTGGCAAGCCGCATTCCTAAAACCAGTCCGCTGTATGCAGAGGCTCAGGCAGACATCACCCAATGGCAGCAATTTTGGCAGAAGGGAGACGCGATCGCCACAGCCATTCAAACGGCTCTAAAAGCCCAGCAGTGGGATGTTGCCGCTGCAAAAATTGGCTCACTGCGAGAGTTTACCCAAGAGTATTGGCGCGATGAACGACCCAACGCCCTCGCGCAACAGCTTGAATCAGAACAGCGCAGTCGCCGTTATTTTGCCCAAGCTCAAGAACTTGCCCAGTCCAACCAGCCGGATCAACTAGGAGCGGCGATCGCCATGGTCAGCCGGATGGATACCAAAACTCATGCCTGGGTTGCTGCTCAAACTCTGCTGAGCCAATGGAGCGAAACCCTCCTATCCTTGAGCTATCAAGATTGGGTTAAGGGCAATCTGGCTCAATCAATGGCGCTGGCAAAGCGGGTGATTCCCAATCCTAAATTGGCGCAAACCGCGCAGGACTTAATCTGGCTGGGTCAGGCGCGCAGCCACTCCTGGGGCAGTCGCACAACCCTAAAGCCTACATTGCCTCAGCTTTGGAACCTAACCGCCGCGATCGCCACCGCAGATTTGCTTCAGCCCAACAGCCGTTATTATTCGCAAGCCCAAGCCAACCTAACAAGCTGGAAAGCTCAATTCCAAGACTTATCTTTGCTTCAGTTAGGGTGGGCAGTGGGCAGTGTGCCGTATCCCCCTGCCGTTCAACTCGCCCTCTGGCACGGGCAGCAGATCACCCGCGATCGCCCCCGCCGTTCCCAAGCCCAAACCTTGCTTTCATATTGGCAGCAAGAACTGTTCAAATCTGAAGATCGACCCTATCTTGCCTATGCCCGTAAACTGGCGAATAAGCGCTCGATTCCAGCCCTAAAAGCCGCGATCGCTCAAGCCACTGTGGTGCAACTCGGTCGTCCACTTCATCCAGAAGCTCAGACCTTAATGGCTGGCTGGACTGGAAACATTCAGACCCTTCAAGACCAGCCCACTCTAGATCGGGCATTCGCACTGGCAACTCAAGGAAATTTGAATGGAGCCATCCAAACGGCGGCGGGCATTGCCCCTAATCGATCGCTCTATGGACAAGCTCAAGGCGCGATCGGAAATTGGCAATCTGAAGTTAGAGCGATCGAACTAGCCCAGATTCGAGCGCAAGAAGCAGCCCGCGATCGTGCTCGTCCTTCCTTAAGCGCAACTCCATCTGAAACAGGCAATCGACCAGATGAGCGTGTTCCATCTAATTCTGAATATTTTTCGCCTAATGAAGCGGATTCATCAACCGCCGATTCCTCACCCGATGAGCCTTCCACGTCAGACCCGTCCGACCGCGCCACACCCTATCCACCTTATACGCCATCGCCTCGCCGTTCTTTGACTCCCCCCTCTCCCGAAAGTGCCCCGCCGCCGCCAGCAGAACCTGCGCCGCCCCCCACGGAGCCAGCCGCCCCAGTGTATGAACCTTATGAACCTGCGCCGCCCCCTAGTCGATGATAGAACCGTTGACAACTCCCACGCTTAAAAGACGTGGGATTCTTTCGGACAAGCGTTAGACTTTTGGTGTCGCCCAAAGTCTAATTCTGCCTACGGTGGTCAAACACCGTCTACCCAGTCTGCTTAGGTCAATGCCTAAGTTTCTGGC
>JBGSWI010000010.1:0-6932 GCA_041752515.1 Leptolyngbyaceae cyanobacterium
CCAGCATCTTGGCACTGAATATACTGTTGAGTTAGAGCTGCGTAGTCTAGATGAGGGCTAATTTGAGTGCGGGGTCGAGGCATTGCCAGAGTACCTTTTTCATCTTGCTAAATGATACTCCCCTACTCAATTCCGTATTACATAGTTTTCACCGAACTCTTTGAGCACTTTCTCCCCATGATTGACTAACTAACCCTCTCCTCAAGGAGAGGGGCACCAGAAAGGGGGACAAATTATTAGAGCGTCATAGGGGCGATCGGGGCGATATTTGGATCGTGACCGCCAATTTGGCTAGTCCGAAGCACCCAAACGCTGGCACCTTGCCTTAAGAAAATGCGAACAACGGTGTCGCTGGCAAGACGCGGCAATATGGTGCGCCAACTTCCCATGCCAGTTTTTAAATTTTGCAGGGGGTTATCTTCCATCGTGCTGCCTAAATTAAACTCGTTTTTTGCCCAATCCGAGCGAGGACCGCCCAAAGGCTGAAGCTTCGACCGAAGTTCCTCCCCTAACTGCTGAAGGACTTGAAATCGCTGTAATTGTTCAGGGTCTTCTCTCAGCGATCGCAGCAGTTCTGGGTCTGCTTCCAGCGCCTTGGTCGTTTGTTGAATGCTGGCAAACAATGCCTGGTTCGAGTCTTGGGTGCAGTTGTTGGCAAGACCGACGAATGTAGCGCCTGTGCCATCCCCAATTCGATAGCGAGAGGTCATCACTTGCAACTGGCGCATCATTAAACTCAAGGGACTATTTTTCTCACCCTTCACGTCGTAATTTTTAGTAAAGGCATCCAGCTTCACCAAAATGTCACACGTTGGACGGGTGCCTGCCCAACCCATTTGGCGATCGCCCATGTAGCGCGACCAATGAATTGTTCCTGCAATCAGACCGTCGGTGTTTTGGCAATAAACCTGGTGATAGACGATCTCAAACCGCAGTTCATCCGTGAGCGGGTCGCGCACCACTTGAGCCATCCCGTAGGCAAAATGCCCAAAGAAAATCGGAGTCGCGGCGGCGGGTTCTTTTTGGGTGCCGCCGATGCCGCCGTAGTTGTGGATCAGCAGCGCGCGATCGCCTTCCTGCCAATCGTCGATCGCCGCTTGAATAGCATCCGATGATCCATTCGATTTTGGCGCGCACAACACCGACGAAATCTTGCCTTTTTGCGCTTCCACCTCTGCCCAAGCGCGTTTACGAATGTAGCGGTAGCCCGCTTTTGCCCCAAAAACAACCTCCTCCGGCTGCAATCGAAACAATGACCGTGGAGCCAGGGATTGCACTACAAATACGCCTGCTGCATTCTTCGCGCCATAGATATACCAACCCGCTTCGTTTAGGGGCGATCGCTCAATGTCACGAGTGGTTGAAGGGTAGCTGCCATATTCGGGTGCTATCAAAACCTGAGGCACCGAAACGACTTCCTGCACTCCATCAAACTGACGAGAAGTGCGGTTAAAATGCACCACTCGATACTGTTCTCCCGCTACGGGGGCTAAAAATTGAACCACTGCATAATAACGCCCCGTAATTTCTACCGGCAAACTGCGGATGTAGAGGTTGACCGGTTGATTTTCACCGATCCACTCATCAGCCCTGCGGCTCTCCGCCTGCTCAAGGTCAACCGGATGATTCAGCATCACCATCATGTCATCAACCGGACGAGATCCTGCTAGAGACTCTAAGGGATCGACCTGTCGCCAATGATTGAGGCGATCGGGGTTCACCGATCCACCAAACTTGCTGCCGTATTCAGCATCGGCGCTAAAGTGAACATCCTTCGTCACCGCCATCACAAGCTTCTTGAGAATGGGGCGATCTGCCCAGCGCAGATTCACCACTTGCCCGATTAATGACTGATATTCTGCTGGCGCATGATGCACCTCAAACAGCGCACCTTGCACCTGGGCACGTTCTTCTGGCTTGGGCAAGATCAGCCGCCCCATCCAGGAATTAATCGGTTGGTATAAAGTCAGATCTACCGGTTGGTCAAGCGGGTAATAGCGAGGATGAATAAAGGCTGCCTGTTGATACAGCGAATAGTTGCTGGCTTTTTGGGGAATAGCTTGATCGGCTAGCAGCACTTCACCCCGCAGAATTTGCAGAATCAGTTCAATCGTGGCTTGCAGAATGGTGCGGTCATCGGGCAGTTTCGTTTTAGGGTCCATGTAGCCCCCTGGAACTTGATGCCCTACGCCCTCCATCGACAGCCGCGTGATTTTGCCCCGCCGCATTGCCCGATTCCAGTATGACAAGGGACACCACTTACGGCGACCGGGGAAGAGGACTGGACCCGCCCGCTCAACAAAGTCTTTGTCTCCCGCTACGTGGTAGAGATGCTCTAGCTTGAGGAGATTATTGTTGGCGCTCATCACCCCACCCAGAGAAATTGCGTCGATCGGTGCGCCTGTTGCCCGTTTTAGGTAAGGCGCGGAGGCAACCGACATTTGACCACCGCCGCTATAGCCAATCAGCGTAATCGGGATGCCGCTTCCCGGTTGATAGCCCCGTTGGGTTAGCCCATCGTAAAGCACCTGAGCAATGCCCTGATTGTAGATTGGACCATAGCGCTTATCGGCTGAAACTGCCACAATAAAGACATTTCGCAGGTTGAGCATTAGCCCCAAAATTGCTGCCGGATTGCTCCAGCGCATCTTATCCGCGAGTTTCCAGACAAACGCCAGCGGGCGATCCTGATCTAGGGGTTTGTTCAACACAGAGTACATCATCAATCCCTGCACCAGTTCAATATCGTCGGGCAGGGCTGGCGTGAACGCATTCAGAAAATCTACGATATCGGGGGTGTAGGCTTCGCCCGATTGCCCAACGCCATCGAGGTAAACGATGTAACGGGAGATGGGATTACTTGAAGTCGTCGATAATGCGATCGCGGCATCATCAACCCCGGTTTGGCTGGTATCCAGATCGTCTCCATACCAGCCCGCCCACCAGCCCAAGGTTTCTAGAGGAGCCAAAATTGCGGCAAAGACGATCGCAACGATCCCAATCCAGACTAAATCGAAGACAAATTTGGCGAGTTTGGGTAAGTTATTGTGCCAACCAAATAAATTCTCTCGAATCGGGCGTAGCAGCAGGGCGATGATCACAAACACGACCATCATTGCCAGTAAACCTGCCAGTAGCTTGAGTTGCTGGGGAATGGCGCTGTTTGTTTGCTGAAGCTGCACCAGCGGACTAGAAGCATCTGTGCGTTGGGCAATGGTAGCCGCAGTGGTGCTGGGGTTGCTGACGACGGCTTGAGCTACGGCTTGGGCGGCGGCTGGATCGGATCGCCCCGATGTTTGGATCAACCGAGTCATGTCTGGTGCAGTGGTTTGAGTGGTCGTGACGATGGGAGTCGCCACGCGCCCAGCCTGCACCCGTTCTCGCAGTTCGGATCGATTGTCTGCCAGATCCACACCCGCCACCCGCTCAGCAAGTGCTTGACCCAATTTGGCGATCGGTTGCCCAATACTGCCTTCCAAAAATTGCAGCGCCACCCAGCCAAAGGCAACATAGCCAAATGCCGTCGCTCCATCCACTCCAGCGGCGGCTTCAAAGCCCACCACTGCCGCCAGTAATCGCCACACCGACAAGATATTTAGAATGGGAAGCCCCGCGTAGGGCAATGCGCCTAAAAAGCTAAACAATTGGGGCGCATAGCTGAACCCAAACACTTTGATCAGAGTTCTGAAGGGAACATCCACCGACGAGGGCAATAGACAAATCAACCAGGTGCTAAACGCCAAAAACAAGAAGCCGAAGGTAAACAGAACGGCATTGAGCAACAGGCTAAAGACAAAGCGAATCGGTTTAACCCGATTGATGAAGAGCACAATACTTTGCCCGATCGCCAAGGATAACCCGGCAAATATCACCACCAGCACTGATGGCAATATCCCTCTCTCTAAGGAGGCAATCTCTTGAAAGGCTTCTAAGCTCAGGCTAAACACGCCGCTCAGCAAGTCCCAAAATTGATATGAAGAAGTGGCTGCCGTCATGACAATATTCTCTAGCGATCGCTTCAAACCATCTGCGACATCAGATTACATCATAAATATATGAAAATAATAACCTTAACTTTGGTTAAGAGCCTGGAGCCGTTTAGCGATCTCTGAAAAATGCGGCAGTGCTGAATCTGAGAATGAAATGGGTTGTCGGGTCAGGTCTTGCTACTCTTCGGCTGTTGCGCTTTCTTCAACTGTTGCGCTTTCTTCGGCTGTGCTTTTCTCTATCCCTAAAGATGCTGCGATCGCGCCTTCCTCGCTTCCTGCTTCTTCGGTTCCTAGATCCTCATCTAGCAGCGCATCTTCCTCTGCATCCGAAGCCGGCACCAGCGCCACCGCCACAATCTCATCGTCTTCGTCTAGCCGCTGTAGGCGAACCCCAGAAGCCGCGCGAGATTGACAAGAGATAGCGTTGATTGCTTGGCGAATGATGATGCCGCGATTGGTGATCAGCATCAACTCTTCGCCTTCATGCACAATTCGCAGCGATGCCATGCGATCGCCAGGTTTGCGAAACTTCGTCGCCACAATGCCCATGCCTGCCCGATTTTGTAAGCGGAACTGGGTCACGGGCACCCGCTTGCCATAGCCAAAGGCAGTCACCGTCAAAATCCAAGGACCAGAAGGTACTGCGTCCAGTGAAGGTACTGTGTCCAGTTCCGTCGCGTCATCGCAGGCAACCTCCTCCTCTCCAGCGCCATTGGACTCCAAATCAGCCGCAAGCGTTTCCACAATCTCGCTGGGCAAAATATCTAACCCGACCAAACTATCGCCCTGACGCAGTGCCATTGCCCTCACGCCGCGTGTGGCGCGACCCAGGGGACGCAGTTGATCGTGGCTTGCCCGAAAGTGAATCGACTTGCCGAATTCAGAGCCAATCAAAATCGTGTCTTCGGCGCGGGCACGCCGCACCCAACGCAGCAGATCGGCTTCTTCCAGGGAGATGGCAATCAAGCCATTGGCGCGAATATTCCCAAACGCCGAGAGCGCTGTTTTTTTGATGTAGCCCTTATTCGTCAGCATCACCAGATACTCATCCTCGCTGAATTCGCTGACGGAAATGATCGAGGTGATTTTTTCGTTGTGCGGAATGGGCAATAGCTGGACAATGGCGGTGCCACGGGCAGTGCGAGAACTGCCCGGAATTTGATAAGCTCTGACGCAATAGACCACGCCGCGATCGCTAAAGAACAGAATGCTATCGTGATCACGGCAGGCAAGGAACTGCTCCACCCCATCATCCTCTTTCATCCGGGTGCCCGACTTTCCCCGCGTTGCCCGATTTTGCGACTCAAACGTGCTCACAGGCATCCGCTTGATGTAGCCTTGCTCGGTCAGCAAGATCACCGCTCGTTCATTGGCAATCAAATCCGCATCCATGATCTCATCTTCCGACTGCTCGATCACCGTGCGGCGAGGAGTCGAATGAGCCGCTTTGATGGCAGCAAGTTCGGTTTCAATAATCGTTAGAATCCGCTCTCGACGGGTCAAAATATCCCGCAAGTCCGCAATTTGGGTTTGCAGATCATCATGTTCCTGCTGAATCTTATCGGCTTCTAGAGCAGTGAGGCGGCGCAGTTGCATTTGCAAAATGGCATCCCCCTGCACCTCTGATAGCCCAAACCGTTCAATCAATTCCAACCGGGCGGTAGGAGCATCAGCAGCACCCCGAATCAAGATGATGATGGCATCTAGATTGAGCAAGGCAATCAGCAATCCTTGCAGAATATGGTCGCGTTCTTCCGCTTTTCGCAGTTGATATTGAGTGCGACGGGTGATTGTGACGATGCGGAAATCTAAGAAAACGGAGAGGAAATGTTTGAGGCTGAGCAGTTGCGGGTAGGCATCCACCAGCGCCAGCATATTTGCCCCAAAGTTGGTCTGAAGGGGAGTTTGCTTGTAGAGATTATTGACAACCACGCGAGGATAGGCATCGCGCCGCAGTTCGATCACGATTCGCATTCCATCGCGATCGCTCTCATCTCGAATATCTGAAATACCTTCTAAGCGGCGCTCATTCACCATCTCCGCGATTTTTTCAATCAGCGCGGCTTTATTAGTTTGGTAAGGTAGCTCGGTGATGATAATGGCTTCGCGATCGGGTCTGCCGCGATGCTCAATCGTTTCAATACTGGCAACTCCGCGCATGATGATCGAACCGCGCCCGGTGTTGTAAGCTTCCCGAATCCCGGTTAGACCCAGAATTTGACCGCCCGTGGGAAAGTCAGGTCCCGGAATGTAGTGCATCAACTCCTGCACGGTGATGTCGGGGTTGTGAATCAGGGCAACTAGCCCATCAATTAGTTCTCCCAAGTTGTGGGGTGGAATGTTGGTTGCCATGCCGACGGCAATTCCAGACGATCCGTTCAGCAATAGTTGAGGAATGCGAGAGGGCAGCACCAGCGGTTCTTGCTGAGAGCCATCAAAGTTATCGCCAAAATCGACCGTTTCCGATTCAATGTCTTGCAGCAGTGAATCCCGCGTGAGGGGGCGCAGGCGACACTCGGTATACCGCATGGCGGCGGGTGGATCGTTATCAATCGAGCCAAAGTTACCATGCCCATCAATCAGGGGCGATCGCATGGAAAAATCTTGCGCCATCCGCACCAAGGCATCATAAACCGCCGTATCGCCGTGGGGATGGTATTTACCCAGCACTTCCCCCACCACACGGGCGCACTTTCTAAAGGGGCGATCGGGTGCCAAACCCAACTCATGCATGGCATACAAAATGCGGCGGTGGACTGGCTTCAGCCCATCTCTGGCATCGGGGAGCGCTCGCCCGACAATCACGCTCATGGCGTATTCCAGGTAAGACCGCTGCATCTCGTTTCGTAAATCTGTGGGGACGATGCGATCTTGAGGCGGCTCCTGGGAAAAAGTCATAGTGTGAAAGACTCCGAAAGATCAGTATTTTTGCAAAAGGAACAG
>JBGSWI010000011.1:0-23433 GCA_041752515.1 Leptolyngbyaceae cyanobacterium
GAAAGAGACGGGGGCAGCGGTTGTACTCAGTTTAAGAACGTTGGTCTTAACGCCAACTCGATGGAATCAATTTTGGAACAAACTCAATCAATATGGCTTTCCTGTTGCTCTCTAGTTTATCAAGTTGAGGTCGCACCCCTTTGAAGGGTCATCAAGACACCATTAAATCAGTTAAATTTAGTCCAGATGGTCAAACTTTATTGAGCGCCAGCTTCGACAAAAGCATCAAACTCTGGCGCTGGGAATAGGCTCATCCCATGCCCGGAATTAAGCCACCGCTCAAACGGCTGATTGCGGTACTGGCGATATCAGAATAGCGAAGCTGTCCACAGAGAATTTGCCCAAAGGCAGCCGTTGCCCTGGGTCGCTTGATGCCTTTTTTATAGGCAAGCCCCGGAAACCGATAAAAAACTCCGGCAATGCGTTGCGCCCAAAGCATTTCGTCTCCCCAGCGATCGTTAATCACCTGAGTGTAGTTTTCTAGCGCATTCGATTTGCCCACTAGCGCTTGATCGATCGCTTCTGCTGCCTTTACCCCCGTAAACATTGCCGGACGCACGCCTTCGGCAATCAGTGGATCAACCATGCAAGCGGCTTCTCCTGCCAGTAAGGCATTTTGCGTATGCAGCTTTTGGTTGCCATCCCACAAACAAATCGGCTGAACAAACTGCTGGCAGTCCGCCGGATTGATTCCTGTTTGCTTAGCGTAGTCCATCATGGTGGTGTGCAAGTTCGACGGCTCATTTCCGCGAAAAGTTGCCCCCGCAATCGAACAGCGATCGCCTTTTGGGAAACTAGAGATATAGCCATTTTTAACCATGCCAAATTCAAACTGAGCGACAGCAGGTTGGTTTTCAGCCGTAGAAGATTCGAGGATGGTTCCCATACGAGACTTAGCCGGTTTAAATCCTAGCCATTGCCGCATCGGACCAGCGGCTCCATCAGCGGCAATCAAATATCGGGCTTCAATTGTGTCGCTTGCAGTGCTGACGTGCCAGCGATCGCCCTTAAACTCAATTCCTGTGGCGGTAGTGTTATCTCGCAGTTCTACGCCTTGTGCCTGCGCTTGCTGCACCAAAAAATGGTCAAAGACATCCCGCTGCACCATCCACATCGGTTCTATAGATTCTAAACGAGCTTCAATTGGGTCTCCCAAGTTCCAGGTGTAGCGTAAGTTTTCGACCTTACCCGCGATCGCCGGTGAAAAATCAAAATCAAACCACTGGGCAACTTCAGGAGATACGCCACCCGCACAGGGTTTGTACCGAGGGAGCGCCTGTTTCTCTAGCAAAATTACTGAACGTCCACGTTTTGCCAAATGATAGGCGGCAGACGCACCAGCCGGTCCGGCTCCCACAACGACACAATCAAACGCCATGCTGGAACGCTCCTTGATAACTGAACTGCAATATCTTTCGTCAAATTAACGTAAAGAGGCTCCATCAAACAACAAATCAAAGGCAGAGTTATTGAAAGCTCTATAAATATCCTGGCTTTTTGGAAATGAACGACCCTCTGAAAAAAGGTTGCTGCCAGCGATCCACCTCAAAAGGTTGCTCTGACTAGATTAGGGAAACGAGTAGATTTACAGCGATTGCGTAAAGGAACTTTATATTGTTGGATTTTTCAGATTTTTAAGAATTTTGCAGCAAGGAAAGCATATTGCTTTTAGCCCCTTTTTGAATAGGTCGCGCTTCACGGTTGGCAAGGGGCTTGGATTGTGGGGGCGATCGCCTCCAAAGTTCAACAACAAAGTTCAACAATTATACGGAACCCAATTATTTCTCAGGCTCCTAGCATAGGTTTATGAAAAGTTCATAAACATAAAGAATTTGATTTTTCCATTAAAAAGGATTTTAAGATGAACTGGCAGGTCTGTATTCGATATCCCAACGGTCAAGAAAAAGCGATTTGCTCCTTCCAAAATCGAGAAAATGCGTTGAAACGAATTGATGCCATTTATTCTCAGGGCTATCCCATGCACGTGGCATATGTGGTTCGCCCCACGCAATGTGCAGAAGTTGCATCATGCCAACAGGAATCACTCAGCCATTTACAGGTTGCTTGGGTATAGCGTTTTTTGGATATAGGACACCTCGGCAAACAGATGCCAAGATGTCCTTCCCCCTAAAGGCATTTTTTGCGTAAGCCCTTCATAAATTGGCTTGCAGAAACAGAAGTAAAAGAGATCTGCTTAAACAGTGGTAATGTCCTTCTCTTTCGCCGCAAGGACTTCTTCCACTTTCGCCACAAATTTATCAGTCATTTTTTGAATTTTGTCTTGCAGATCGCGGGATTCGTCCTCTGAAACTTCGCTGTTTTTTTCCTGTTTACGAACGGCATCGACCGCATCACGGCGGATATTCCGAATAGAAACTTTGCCTTCCTCGGCGAGTTTGGCGGCGAGTTTAACCAGTTCCTTACGGCGATCGCTGGTCAACTGAGGAATATTCAAGCGAATCACTGATCCGTCATTGTTCGGAGTCAGCCCCAAATCGGACAGTTGAATTGCTTTTTCGATCAGGCTAATGCTGGTTCGATCAAAGGGTTGAATGGTAATGGTACTCGCATCAGGAACGTTAATACTCGCTATAGATTTGAGTGAGGTCGGCGCTCCATAATATTCCACTGAGATGCGATCGAGCAGAGAAGGGTTGGCGCGCCCGGTACGAATGGTGTTAAAAGACCGTTGAGTGGACTCAACCGCCTTTTGCATATGATCTTCAACTTCAGCTAACTTCACAAAGACCTCCGACAAGGGTTCCAATGGGATCTCCCATCACCGCTTTACGAATGTTGCCCTTCACTGAAAGGTCAAACACGATGATAGGAATATTGTTCTCTTTACATAAGGATATGGCAGTCGCGTCCATTACCCGCAAGTCTTTGTTGAGAACATGGGCATAGGTTAGGGTTTTATAGCGTTTTGCATCTGGATTCGTTTGCGGGTCTGAATCATACACGCCATCTACTTTAGTCGCTTTGAACACTACATCTGCGCCAATTTCAGCCGCTCGGAGGGCTGCGGTAGTGTCAGTGGTAAAGAAGGGATTGCCCGATCCTGCTCCAAAAATGATGATGCGACCTTTTTCGAGGTGACGAATCGCACGTCGCCGGATGTAAGGTTCTGCAATTTGCTGCATCGCGATCGCAGTCTGCACCCGAGTGGGCACTTCCATTCGCTCTAAAGCATCTTGCAGAGTCATGGCATTCATCACGGTGGCGATCATGCCGATATAGTCAGCGGTCGCCCGATCCATGCCTGCCGCCGCGCCCTTTATACCGCGAAAAATGTTGCCGCCGCCCACTACCACGGCAACCTGCACCCCATTCGCCGTAACATCTGCGATTTCTTCGGCAATTCCTTGAACGATGTCTGGATCAATTCCATAAGACAGATCGCCCATTAAGGCTTCACCGCTTAGTTTCAATACTATCCGTTGATAAGTTAAGCCCATGGGGTGTCAATTGCCTTAAATACTTTCTTAAGATACCCGCTAAAAAATCCCTTCGTCTACCCATTCATCCCGATCAATTTTTTCGAGTGCTTCAAATCTTTAGAGCCGCCATTTAACCGAACATCCAATGGGTGGCGTTGAGGTGGGCTTAACTGGAGTTCCGCTGAGAACTTGAGCGATCGCATCTCGAAGATAGGTGACCTTCACATTGCTGGCATCTTCTGCATTATCATCCATGCGTCCGCTATAGCAAAGAACGCCCTGGTGATTGAGTAGAAAGACATGGGGAGTTTTTTCTGCGCCAAAGCTGTGGGCAACATCCTGAGTTACATCCCGGAGGTAGGGAAAGTTTAATCCACTTTTTGTGACAAATGTTTTCATGTTGTCAAAACTGTCGTCTGGATATCGGTCAGCATCATTAGAATTTATCCCAATGAGCGTAAATCCTTGAGCGACAAAATCAGCTTGGAGTTGTTTGAGCCGCTCTAAATACATATGGACATACGGACAGTGGTTACACATAAACACCACCCCAACTGTCTGAAACCGCTCTAAGTATCGAGATAGGTGATGTACCGTTTCATCGGCACCGGGTAATTCAAAGTCTGGTGCGTAACTCCCGATCGCGGTTCCTTTCTCCATCTCCATAATGATGCCCCTGTGAATGAATGAAAAATTAGCTACCAGCCTTTGGCGATCGTCTGATAACCAATTAACTTATAAACCAATTTAGCAGCCGTAAACTCTGAAACGACGGAATCTGCGATCGGTGCCAGCTCCATGACATCGCAGCCCATCACATCATGAGTCTCAAATATCCGCTGTAAAAACACCAACAATGCAAACCAGTGTAAACCGCCGGGTTCGGGGGTGCCCACTCCGGGCATCAAGGTCGGGTCAATTCCATCCAAATCAATTGTGAGAAACACTTTCTCTGTTTTGATACCTGCCCAGGCTCGTTCCATCCAATCAGGCTGAAGCGCAATCTCTCTCGCCCGAATCACCGTTAACTGCTTTTCTCTGATCAGGTCGGCTTCTTCTTTACAAAGGCTGCGAATGCCAATCTGTAGGGTGGGCAAGCCCATCTCAACCACCCGGCGCATGATGCAGGCATGGTTATGAATCGAGCCTTCATATTCATGTCTCAGATCGCCATGAGCATCAATTTGCACCACTGTAAACGGTTCGCCAGGATTTGCCTGCCGATAAGCTTCTACAATGCCCGTGGTGATGCTGTGTTCGCCGCCTAGAGACACAACAAACTTATGGTCTGCAAGCAGTTGACTGACGGTTGCCTGAGTGACCCTCAACATTTCCTCTGAGGGCATCAGGGCATGGTTGCGGGTGTCAGCGATCGCGTCGTGAGTATAAATGCCAACCGTCCACAGTTCGCGATCGTGGTCATCGTCATAATATTCCACCTGCTGAGACGCATCCAAAATGGCGGCGGGTCCGTGTTCGCAGCCGCGCCGATAGGTCGTCGTTGCTTCAAAAGGAATTGGCAGAATCACTACTTTGGCAGCATCGTAGTCTGCGGCAACCTCTGACCCCAAAAACGGTAAAGAAGAAGATGTTAACGTTTGCACTTAGATTTTCATGACATAGCGACTCTCTCAATCCTGACACGATTGAGGCATCCGTTGCCACATCTAGACCGTAAAGCAGAAAACTACAAACGAATAATTAAGGTTTGATTTAAAACTCAGCCTTCATAATCACAATTTTGTCTCCCTTAATTCGAGGAGTCGCGGTGAAGGTCGTTTTTTCTCCGGCTTTGAGTGAATTTGCTTCCGTTCTAGTGGAACCACTGTAGACAGGCTTCCATTTCGTTTCAGATTCTCTCTGCAAAACAACGTAATTAATAGAAACGGCTCCAATCGGTTTACCCGTTTTGTTTCTAGCAAAGCCGACTAAAATACCATCCTCATAGTTGAGGTCTGAAAACTCCAAAATACGCTTCGCACCAGATTCCACTGCCACTAATTTCTTGCCGTCATTCGGCTTTGCATCCGGCGACGTTGCTGACGGGGGCGCATTTTTTTGAATGGTTCCGGGTTGATCTACCCCGTTGGTGCTGGGCTGGCTGGATTGACAAGCTTCGGTTAAATCTCTAACTTGCCCCGTCATTTTCTGTTGATAGCAGAAGTAATCTAACTGCATTGGAACCGCACCCGCGACACTGGAGAACGCTAGCGTGGCGGCGGCAATCATTCCTCCTCCCGCCCAACACCGTATCTTTTGCATAGTTTCCATCCTTTTTTAAATAATGTGGTTGGACTTAGAGTGCCCAATTAATATCTGAGCAAACGCCTTAATCCCATTTACGTGAAAGCAACAATACTTCCGGAGCAAAAAATGGGGTGAGCATTCTGGGGATTCTGCGATCGCTGGGTGGCGATCGCTGATAATCGAATAGATGAAGCAGACTCGATTAGGAGAACCCTCGTGAGCGATCGTCGATTTAACTTCGCTACTTTTCTATTAGCCTGCGTGATTTCACTGTCCACATTGCTAGCTAGCTGTGATCTCCCCCAAGTGAGCGCAGAGCAGCGAATATTTCTCGATTTGTCGCTCGATTTTTTGAGCAGCTACCAGTTACCTAATCAGAAGTTTCAAGACACGCCTGTGGGGGGATTGTCTGCCCTTACTTACGATCGCCAGCAAAACCTGTTGTATGCCATCTCAGACGATCGCAGCGAATTTGCCCCGGCGCGGTTCTACACACTGAAGCTAAACTTGGACACTGCCAACCCCAAAGCACCCAAGATTAAACAGATTGATGTTACGGGGGTGACGTTGATTACCGACGAAGCGGGTCAGCCCTACGCCAAAGGAGAGGTTGACCCCGAAGGGATTGTGTTGTCTCCGTTGGGAACGCTGTTAGTGTCGAGTGAGGGGATTGCGCCCAAAGGAATTGCGCCCTTTGTGCGAGAGTTTGACCTGAAAACTGGGAAATGGAAACGCAGCTTGCTGATTCCCGATCGCTACCTTCCTAAAACTACAGACGGCAAGCAAACTCAGGGCGTAGGCGATAACTTGGGCTTTGAATCTTTGACATTGAACCTGAGCGGCGGCAGCACCGTTGCGATTGAACCCTTCCGTTTATTCACTGCAACGGAGTCGGCGCTGATGCAAGATGCCAGCCCAGAGCATCCCCAGCAAGGGGCAAGTCGCAATCGCGTTTTGCATTATTCCCTCGACCCCACCTACTCTCTATTGATATCGGAACACCTTTATGAAATGGCTGCGCCGCCAGCAGGTGCCCTATATCATGGGTTAACGGAGATGCTGGCGATCGACCAGGGTGGGCATTTTATCAGCATTGAGCGATCGTTTGGCAGCAATGGGTTTGGCGTGAAACTGTTTCAACTGGCAATGGGTGGCGCGAGCGATACTACCGCGATCGACAGCTTAAAAGGACAAATTCCAGGAGTGCAGCCCATTCGTAAAAAGCTGTTGCTTGACCTAAACCAGTTAGGCATTCCTCTCGACAATGTGGAAGGTATCGCGTTTGGACCTCAATTACCCGATGGTAGCAAAAGCTTAATACTCGTCAGCGACAACAACTTTAGTGATCAGCAAAAGACGTTATTCTTCCTACTTCGGATTAAAGGACTCCGCTAAAGAGAAGACAACGAAAAAGAGAAGCCAACAAAACACCGACTCGTAAAATGTAAAGATGGGATACGGTTTGTTAAGGCTGGAAAACTTGTATTTAACATTATGTTACGTTCAACGTAATATCTTGATTACATTGGGCGGGCTGAACCGTAAGGAACAACCCAGCTTCGTCTGATCCAAGCTGTAGAGGCATCGAATGCAGGCAAACCCTAATCAGTCAAATGTTGCCGATTACCCGCTGCAACTTTTGCTGTTTATTGATAAGCGACCCAGTTCTAGGGAGCAAGTTCGGCAAGTTCGCACGGCTCTGAAGGAGTTACGCAGAGAGTGTGAGTTTGAACTTCAAGTGATTGACGTGAGTGAGCAGCCTTACTTAGCTGAGTATTTTCGTTTGATTACCACCCCTGCTTTGATCAAAATTCATCCAGAACCTCGCCAAACGCTTGCAGGCAGTACTTTGGTGGAGCAATTGCAACATTGGTGGATTCATTGGCAGCGCTCTGTGGCGGAATATGTCGCAACCTCTGTGGATGCGGGGGCAATGGAGGTGCGATCGCTCAAACAAGCCTTAGCGCTTGAAATTGCTGCTGTTACGCCTCAAGCCACAGATGACATCGCCTCATCATTCGGCAATACACCGATCGCAAATTTAGAATCGCGCAGCCCATCGGCAGAAATTGATCAGGCTTCTACTTTACGCAGTCTCAAAGATGCCTTTGATAGTTCAGCTTCATTCAATTTGGTCACGCGATCGACGGAGTTAATTCAGCTATCCGATGAAGTCTTTCGGCTGAAGCGCGAAAAAGAGGATCTAGAGCATCAGCTTCAGTTCAAAGACCAAATTCTGGCAATGTTGGCGCATGATTTGCGCAATCCATTAACAGCGACTTCGATCGCCCTAGAAACCTTGGAAAGGGACTGTAATCCTCAAGATGGCATTGAGTCAAACCTGACGCTTCAATTAAAGGCTCGGTTGCTCAATCATGCGCGCACTCAAACACGAGTGATTGATCGGATGATTACTGATGTTTTGCAAGCGGCACGGGGCACTGGCTCGGATGCGCGCATTCACCCTCATAAGCTTGATCTAGGCGCTTTATGCTGGGACGTGCTGAATGATTTGCAAGCTCGTTTCCAAGAAAAATCTCAGCAGGTTGAAACCGATGTTCCCTCGGATTTGCCCATGATCTTGGCAGATGGAGAACGGATTCGCCAAGTTCTAATCAACCTGCTCGACAATGCCGTAAAGTACACGCCACCCGGCGGCACCATTCAGCTTGCCGCCCTGCATCGCACTACGCAAAAAGTACAGATTAGCGTAGGGGATAATGGACCGGGGATTCCGCCCGAAAATCAAGCGCGAATTTTTGAGGAGCGCTTTCGCCTCCAGCGGGATGAAGACAAGGACGGATATGGGATTGGACTATCGTTGTGTCAGCGAATTATTCGTGCCCACTACGGGCAAATTTGGGTAGACTCTACCTCCAATCAGGGCAGTTGCTTTCACTTCACACTGCCCGTCTTTCGCAAGTAGATCCAGTCAGGACTCAGATGATTGATGGATGATTCCAATTTGCACGTGATCATCCCTGACTCGAACCGGATAGGTGAGGACGCTGATGCTGTCATCATCCAAACATTGCCCGGTGAGCAGGCTAAAGTTTTGCTTATAAATTGGGGAGGCAACTTTAGGAATGCCGTTGCGATCGCCCACAATTCCCCGTGATAGTACCTGTGCTTTGCTGAAGGGATCGTAGTTGCTGATGGCGTAGACTGTTTCGTTTTGCCCTACTTCGTTTTGCCCTACTTCGTTTTGCCCGATACGAAATAGAGCGATTTGCTCACCGTTGACGAGGGCGCAGATGCCTGTGCTGGGGAGGATGCGATCGAGGGGGCAAATGGTGATCCATTGGAGGGTGGGTTGAACTGAGAGAGATGGGGTCATGGGTTTTGTCGAGTGTTTTTTTGTGCTGTGGGATGGTGCGGTTTAAAGCATTTATGGCTTTTGGTGAGTTGCGCTCTGTTTGGTGCGTTTTGCTATGCTTGGTGGGTTTCGCGATGCTCAACACATCCTACCGAAGTTCAATTAATTGGCGTTCGTGTTCGTGGGCTGGGCGTTTTTGGTCGCGTTCTTCGACGAAGAGTAAGGTTGGATCGGGTTGGTTGGAGTTAACGAAGTGGGTAAAGCGCTGGCGTTTGGCGGGATCTTCGAGGGTCTTCTTCCACTCGCAGGCATAGGTGGCAACCTGATAGGTCATTTCGGCTTCTAGCTGGGCACCGATGCCGAGGGAGTCTTCAATCACCACTTGCTTGAGGTATTCAATGCCGCCTTCGAGCTTGTTGAGCCAAGTGGCGGTGCGTTCTAGGCGATTTGCGGTGCGGATGTAGAACATGAGAAAGCGATCGCAGTATTTAATCAGCGTTTCTTGATCAACATCGGCGGCGAGTAATAGGGCGTGTTGCGGTTTGATGCCGCCATTGCCGCAGACGTAGAGGTTCCAGCCTTTTTCGGTGGCAATTACGCCAAAATCTTTGCTTTGCGCTTCGGCACATTCGCGGGTGCAGCCCGACACCGCACCCTTGATTTTGTGAGGTGCCCGGAGTCCGCGATACCGCAGTTCTAGGGCGATCGCCAAGCTCGTGGAATCCTGCACTCCAAAGCGACACCAGGTACTTCCCACACAGGATTTTACGGTTCGCAGCGCTTTACCATAAGCATGACCCGATTCAAAGCCTGCCGCAATCAGTCGTTCCCAGATAAGCGGCAGTTGATCCACCCGTGCGCCCAGTAAATCGATCCGCTGTGCGCCGGTGATTTTGGTGTAGAGGTCAAAGTCTCGCGCCACTTCGCCCAAGACAATCAGCTTTTCCGGCGTGATTTCGCCGCCGGGAATGCGCGGAATCACGGAGTAGGTGCCATCGCGCTGAATGTTTGCCAGAAACGCATCATTGGTATCTTGCAAACCCGCGTGAGGCGTATTCAGAATGTGTTCGTTCCAAGTGGAAGCAAGAATAGACGCGATCGCGGGTTTGCAAATTTCACAGCCCTTGCCCTCGCCATACAGCACCCGCAATTCTTCAAAGGTTTGAATGCCCTGGGTGCGAACGAGATGATAAAGCTCTTGACGCGAGTAGGCGAAGTGTTCACAGAGGTGATTGTTCACTTCCAGTCCGGCTTTTTTCATCTCCATTTTCAGCAGGTCTGTCACCAAGGGAACGCAGCCCCCACAGCCTGTTCCCGCTGTGGTGCATTGTTTGACCGCGCCAATCTCCGTCAGGTTGCCGGCTTGAATTGCCGCGCAAATGTCGCCCTTTGTGACATTGTTGCAGGAGCAGATTTGGGCGCTGTCAGGCAAACTGTCTACGCCCATGCTGACGATCGCTGCCCCTTCGCGAGGCGGCACTAGCAAATCTTCGGCATAGGGTGGCACTGCCATGTCATTCTGCATCATTTGTAGCAGAGTGCCATAGGCAGAGGCATCGCCAATCAAAATGCCCCCCAAGACGCGATCGCCCGCTTCATTCAACACCAATTTTTTGTAGGTGCCCTGGTTTGTGTCGATTAAGGTCAGGTCTTTTGCACCGGGAGTTTTGCTAAAGCCATCGCCAAAGCTGGCAACATCCACGCCCAGCAGTTTCAGCTTAGTAGACATATCTGCCCCGGTGAAACTGCTGCTGCCAGGTTCACACAGGTTATCGGCTGCTACGCTTGCCATCGTGTAGCCGGGAGCGACCAAGCCATAAATCCGCTGGTTGTAGAGCGCACATTCGCCGATCGCGTAGATTGCCGAATCAGAGGTTTGGCAATAGTCATTAATCACAATGCCGCCGCGATCTCCTACATCCAGCCCACACTGACGCGCCAATTCATCACGAGGACGAATCCCTGCGGAAAACACAATCATGTCCGTTTGCAGTTCCGAGCCATCGGCAAACAGCATTTTGCAGACCCGACCCTGCTCATCCATGACAATTTCGGTGGTGGATTTGTTGACATGAACCCCCACACCCAGCGCCTCAATTTTGTCGCGCAGCACCGCACCACCCAGTTCATCAATTTGCACAGGCATCAGGCGCGGCGCAAACTCCACCACATGGGTGGCTAAGCCCATATTTTTCAAAGCATTGGCACATTCGAGACCCAACAAGCCGCCGCCAATCACGACCCCTGTTTGGCACTGCTGGGCATAGGCAGCCATCCCTTCTAAGTCTTCGATCGTGCGATAGACAAACGTGCCCTGCGCCTCCTTGCCTTGGATGGGTGGCACGAAGGGATAGGAGCCTGTTGCCAACACGAGATGGTCGTAGGGGAGCACCAAACCCTTGGCTGAAGTGACAGTCTTGTGGGTTCGATCAATGCAAACTGCTTGATCACCGAGGTGTACCTGAATGGTGTGTTCTGGGTAGAAATCGGGCGCAACTAAAGACAAATCATCTGCCGTTTTTCCAGTAAAAAACTCGCTGAGATGGACGCGATCGTAAGCAACGCGAGGCTCTTCGCAAAAGGTGATCAAGTTCCAAGTTTTAGCCGCTCCTTTCGCAACCATCCGCTCTAAAAACTTATGACCCACCATTCCGTTCCCAATCACGATCAAATTTTTCTCAGGCATGGCGGCTTCTCTAATTGCGCGGGTACAAAAATCTCTTACCTAAAACTTTGGTTGAGTGGGTCAATTTATTTTGTGGGTTATGCTACAGATATTTCAAGTTAATGCAAAAATTGCATCAGATTCGTCAAGATATGGCATGACGACTCTTTACAGCAGATGAGTTATCCATGCACCCTGGCTTGCCTGGTTTATCTGAAATATACTCTGGCATCGTTCGGCTGAGCGCTAATGGTGAAGCCTGCCCCCCTCTCCCTGAAGGCTACTGACCCAATTACTAGGATAGTGAGCAAAATTCTTGAATGCCTTGCCAAATGATGTCACTAGAATCGGTTAAGCCGTGGTCGCTGTCGAGTTCAACCAGGGTGACCCAGGGGCGCGTTTCGGCAAAGTCTATGCTGGTTTGCAGTGGAATCACTTCGTCGTTTTTGCCATGAAACAACAAGGTTGGCACCGATCGCAGCAATTCTGTCTCGCGATATTGAGCAGCATCTTCGGCAAACTGGTAGCTAATCGGCAGCATTTTCTCTTCGCCATAGTGGTAGACGGGCAAAAAGCTTTCGGTTTTCCACTGTTGTAGTTGTTCGTAGCCTAAGCGAGGCAACCAATGGGAAAGGAACCCAAAAGCCGGAGCGAGTAAGACTAATCGTTCCACTTGAAGTTGGCGCTGCCCTAACCAGGCGGCAGTTAATCCCCCAAAGCTAGAACCAATCATCGTCACCGGGGTTGGCGGAGCGGGCAGTTCGGCTTCCACCTGTTGCAGTTGGCGGGTGAGAGTGAGATAGGTGAAGTCGCCCTGGTTCAAGTCAGGAACAGTCAGGGGAATGTTGAGTTGGGTAAAGCGATCGCTCAAGTTTCTCGCTTTAACCGACTGGGGGCTGGAGGCAAACCCGTGGAGATAAAAATAGTGGGGCATTGTTTTTTAATGGAAGATCATTCAAACCATAACCAATGGTTTAGAGTTTGACTCTAGCAATCTTGAAAGGGTGGCACAGTTCGCCTGACTACAGCACCGATGGGAAAGTATCGTCAAAAACGCCCCTCGGTGTTGCGACGGCTTCCCCAACTGACTTGCCTCTGATCAGGTGTCCAAAATTCTGGAAGCCTTGACGATCGCTTTTTGGTGCTTCCAGTGAGGAGCGCGAGTCATCAGCAAGTGTCCATCAATAATTTCAGGCGTTGCTGAATCAGTCTATGAATTCTGAAATACGCCCTCACCCTAGCCCTCTCCCAACGGGCGAGGGAACAAGATTTCTGGCTCTCTTCTCCCTGGGGAGAAGGGCTGGGGATGAGGGCAATTCATATCGCCATTCAGCAACGCCTAATTTCATACCGACTGCTGCTATCGGGCAAGAGTTTTAAATCTTCAGTCGTCCAGCGAACCCGGTCAGAGGCTTGTATCATAGAGCGCAATGGCAATGCTAGATGTTGCTTCTTCATCGTAAGCGATCGCCCCGACTCACCCCCTCTCCGCTAAGCCACACTCTGCCGCTCATCAACCCTCTGAATCTACTCTACCCTGAACTGGACGGAGGAGATTTAACGCCTCAAATCAGCGGCGGCAAACAACCTCGAACTCAGCACCAGTAGTTCTTGACCGTCCGCTACATTTGAATAGGTAGCTGGCAGTTCCGCGTTCATGCTTGCGCTATCAACGCCTCAATTTCTTGAATTAAAACAGGTAGATTCGGACGTGTGAAACTGATATTTGGTGCTGGAACTCGATTGCGCTTTATTTCAGGCGGAATGTGCTGGTGATGGGGGAAAGTTGATGCAAGTAATGGATCTCTTGGATGTGGGAAGTCGTCATACCAACACAGCTTTTCACCCCCTCGGTAGACCTCATACCCATAGGAAGTGATCAACTCTGAGTCAAAATCAAGCTCTTCTCTCATGCGGAGTCTCACATTCCCCTTGAACCACACTTCACCCTCGGCTGTGCCTGTGTATGGACTATTAGACCAAACCACCACTGTAGAGCGTTCAACATCTAAGTGACTAAGAATTTGTGACACAAAACGACTGTATTCTGACAAAGATTTCAGAGGGTTTTCGCTCATACTCTAGTAAGTTGGCTGAAAACGCAGCGTCTCAGATAACTCACGTTGATTCATCTGCTCTGTATATGACTGCTTTCGTCGGAGCCATGTCTCATAGATTCCTTTCCAACGGCTGAAATCAGTACGAGTTTCGTCGTACTCGTCATAGCGGACGAGATTGCCAGCAAAAAGAGCTTTGTAGAAGTCTTCACTAAGAACACCGTACTTTTCTTCGTATAGAGTTAATCGACGCTCCAACAGCTTCATTTCAAGAACGAGTTCATGAATTTCCATTATTTGCACGTGGGATTATGTTAAGCAAAGAATATTCATCTCACACGACAAGGGCGAGTTAACAACATCGTAACTCACCCTACTTGCTTAGAGGATTATGCGGGTCAAAGTGCATTCAGAAGTAGTAGTGACTTACTACTGCATGACCATCAATTCAGTCTAATCGTCTTTCCACCGCCGCCCCGACCCACCCCATCTCCGCTCATTAACCCTCTGCCGCTCATCAACCATCTAAATCTAGACTGGACTAGAAGAAGGAGATTTAACGGTCTAGTTGAGCGGTAGTAAATTATGTTGGCAGCACCACCAATATCTCTCGTCCCTCCGCTCCAACGCAGTGTTAGACTCTCATTGAGCTATAAGTATATATTTTTGCTGCCAAAAAGTTTTACTTCTTTTTCTTCCATTACTTCGTCCATCTCCTCAATAATTGCTCTTTCAACTATTGAGCAATTGTTGATAAGTTGTTTGAGTTTGTTGTTATTCAACCAGTCTGAATTCCACAATGAAACATTTGCGTCATTTAATCTCTTGCATATCGGCTCTTTAAATTCAATTTCATGTCCCGTCTTTAGCACAATTCTCTGAATCCAGATTTCAAGATAGCCGATGTTTGGTAGAAGTCTGAATTTGCTAATGACAGCATTAAGAATTTTGATTTTCTCATCACCAGAATTAATCAAAGAAAGGAATTTACTGAGTATGGCTGCACCAATCGGATAAATTCTTGGATTTTTGAACATTATATCCACGAGAATACTGATTAAAACTAAAATGTCATCCCTATTATTTTTTAATATTTTGATTCGAGCAAAAAACTTATCTAGCGCTTTAGCCAAGCTTCCAGAATTAGGGTGTTTGCATGAAAAATCATGAATAAGAAGTAGGTGTCCTTGTAAGTTTGTAATCCTTTTTTGACTTTTAATCCAGTCTAATTTATCTTGCTTGATTGAATTTACAATTACATGATCTGAAGCAAGAGTTTTTTGTGAATTTAGTTTTAGACCCAAATCAATAAGAATTTCAGTTAAAAGTTTTAGTATTAAATTACCGTTTTGTGGGTTGTTCGTAAAAATCCTATAATCATCTCTATACCTTAAGATTTCATAATCATCTATAGATGTGTCAGATATTTTTTGAGACAATTGCAAATCTGCATAACCTAAGACGATTTCAGCTATAAAATCCATCAAAACACTACCTTGTGGAATTCCGTTTGTTTGCCCAAACGACATATCTTGGATGTAGGAGTCAATAAGATTACCAATTAGATTTTTATCATTTCTGTTATTCTTGGCAGATTCTCTAGTATGTAAAGCCCATGCTATTGAATGGGTATACATAGAACCATAACAGTCAGAAATATCAGTATGAACAACATATTGATATTTAAGAGCTAACTCAATCGATCCTTGCTCTACGGAATGCCACCAATTGCTTACAGTAGTTGCCCTGTCTGACAGTTCATCATCACTCTCGATAGGAAGGCTGAGACATCTAGTTTTTGAATTGCTCCTAAATTCTTCCATTCTACTTACGATTAAGTTCCAGTTTTCTTTCTTTGAAATCTTATGGACGAGGTATACGTAAATTGCTGGATGAACTAACTGAAGTGGTCTCCAAGCAAATTTACCATCCTTATTGTTTAAAAACCTGTGATTAACATTTTCATAATCACAAGGGCGGGTTGTTTTTGTTTTGCCAGAAGCGTCAACATAGTTTCCATAGTAGTCAGATAGAGGCTTTTCTTGAATCTCTTGAGATATCTGCTCAAGAAGTTTCTGAAAGACAAAGTATTTTGGCAAGTCAAAGTTGTAGTAGCTTTCTTCTTTTAATAAAAATCTTCGTGCGTCAGTATGGGAAAAATCCAGAATTCTTTTCATTACTCTTTAATTATCAAGATTCAAAATTTTTCTTTGGAGTCTAACTATTAATTCATCAGACTGTTTCCGCATAATAACCGTCAGATCGGAGATTATCAGGATTTTTTCTGTATATTTTCAAGAGCCAGGGATTATCAGGACTTTTTCCGTGTAGTACGCGATTTTGGGTAGATGATATTTAGAATCTTTCCGACTATTTTCAGATTTCAGATGGGTATGGCTGACAGCGATCGCATTACCCTAGAAGTGCGATCGCTGTAAAATGTGTGAAAATCAGTTTGTGGGATTCAGGCGATCGCATCCTAGACTCGCTTCAAGGAATGCATTAGCTGCTCACTTTACCAACTATCTGCTAAAGTCAAGAATCCAAGGAGCATGATACATAATTTCTAAAAACCCAACCCCAAGGGCGTTTAGAGTCTCCTACAAGAACCCAATAACGATTCTTCTCATCATATCCAATCCTATAAGGAGTTACTCTCCCTCCATTAGGCAATTTTGCCAGAACCGCCTGATCATTAGGTGTTGCTCTAACGTTGAGAGGTGTGCCAGTTGGATCGGTAACAACACAGATAATTGGTTTTTGTGATTTCCGAGCAACTTCTGCCTTGGCACTTGAACCAAACAATGAATCTAAAATTGTCCGTGTAATCTGTGGTCCAAACTGCCTTGAAGCTTCTTTTACAAAGGCGTTCCAAAGTGAACGATTACCCCGCTGAGCATTCGCAATACTAGGATTCAAGCTTAGGGCAATTGTGAGACAGGCAATACAAGCAACAAGTTTTTTCATCTTTGTGATGCTTAGTGAGAAATAACTAATTTGCGGTCGAACTATTAATTCATCGGACTGTTTCCGCATAATAACCATCAGATCGGAGATTGTCAGGTTTTTTCTGTATATTTTCAAGAGTCAGGGATTATCAGGACTCTTTCCGTGTAACACGCGATTTTGGGTAGATAGTTAGAATCTTTCCGACTATTTTCAGATTTCAGATGGGTGTGGCGGTCAGCGATCGCATTACCTTAGACGTGCGATCGCTGTAAAATGTGTGAAAAGCAGGTTGTGGAATTCAGATGATTGCCTTCTGCATGAACTAGGCAGATTCCTAGCAATGACTCTTAATTGAAGAGGCTCTATGACAGTCATAACACCGATTAAGACTATTGCGCTCTCTCCTGGCAGTCACCTGCTAATTCCCAATGTGACTTGGGAGCAGTACGAAGACTTGCTGGCAGAATTGGGGGAAGAACGTCGCATTCCCCGAATCAACTATTGCAACGGAACGTTAGAACTGATGTCGCCGTTACCCGCCCATGAGCGCCCTCACCGAATTATTTCCGACATTATTAAACTGCTGTTAGATTCCCAGGGGCGGGAGTGGGAAGATTTTGGCTCCACCACATTTAAGAAGTTGAAGCAAGCAGGATTAGAGCCGGATACCTGTTTTTACATTCAAAATGCGGAGCGGGTGCGCGATCGCCTGCGGATGGATATGACCCAAGACCCGCCGCCCGATTTAGCGATAGAAGCCGATGTTACGTCTAAGACAACCCTAGAGGCTTATGCGGTGCTGCAAGTGCCAGAAAGCTGGATTTATGACAACGGCAAGCTGAAGATTCATTTGTTGCAAAGCGGCGAGTATCAAGAGTCTGCCATCAGCCCTACCTTTCCCGATGTAGCGATCGCCGAAATCATTCCTCAATTAGTACAGCAGGCATTTCAGCAGGGAACCAGCACAATGCTGCGAAACCTAAGAAAACAAATGGCAGAGTAGACGTGAATCAGGGAGTTAAATCTTCTGTTCATGGTTCACGATCAAAAGGCAGGGCAAACAAAAAGCAGGATTACCAAAGGCTTTTTAGCGTTGTGATGATTTCAACTCTAAAATCAACTGTTCTCGCGGGATTCCCCACCCGTCTACACGGTGGGGAGGGATAGCCACAATCTTTGTATTGACTGCACAACAAAACCTCAATACGTGAGATATAATCGAGCTATGAAACAAGTCCTGAACGTATCCTGCAAGTTGAATGCCTCGCCTGAGCAAGCTATCAAGATTGATGCAACCCTTCAGGCGTTTTGTGATGCTTGTGGATACGTGAATCAGGAAGTGCCTGAAAAGCTGACTAACGAGCTTGCAATGCAATCGTTGGTTTATCACGATGTCCGGGCACGTTTCGGCTTGTCGTCTCAGCTTGCCATCCATGCGGTTCGTCGGGTTTCTGGCAACCGAAAGACGGCAAAGTCCAAAGGTGAAACAGTTAAGGAGTTTCGCCCCACTTCTGCCACTTACGACGTGAGAACGTTCAGCTTCCGTGAAAAGGACTGGACAGCTTCTCTCACAATGTTAGGCAAGAGAGAGCGGTTTAAGCTGCATATCGGCAACTTTCAGCGCGGCAAGTTGAAGGGGCAATCTCCTAAAACTGCCACGTTGACCAAGAACCGACAGGGCGAATACTACTTGATGATTCAGCTTGAATCGCACCCAGAGCCACCGAAAAAGACCGATAAGGTTTTGGGTGTCGATTTGGGCAGAACCGATATCGCTGTCACGTCTAACGGGGAATCGTTTAGCGGCAAAGACATCACCAAAGTCAGGAACCATCACAGTGATTTGAGAGCAAAGCTCCAACAAAAAGCCTCGAAGGGCACCAGGTCTACTCGCAGACGAGTTAGAAACCTGTTGAAACGGTTGTCGGGCAAAGAGCAGCGCTTTCAGAAACATGTGAACCACGTCATCTCTTACCGCATTGTCAGAGATGCCAAGAACAACAGGCAGGTCATCGCCCTTGAAGACTTGACCGGAATCAGAGAACGCACTAATCAGATGCCACGTTCCAAAACGGAGCGGAGACGGTCTAATAGTTGGGCGTTCTACCAATTGCGGCAATTTCTCGACTACAAAGCGATTAAGTTCAGCGTGAAGCTGATACTGGTAGACCCGCGCTACACGTCGCAAACTTGCCACAAGTGCCTGCACATTCATCCCGTAAAAGGTGAATCGTACAGGGCTGGCAAGAAGTTCGCGTGTGGTCATTGCGGTTGGATTGGTGACGCGGATCTGAATGGTGCCAAGAATATTGCAAATAATGGGGCGTTTATAAACACGCCTGGAGGTTCAGGACTTGCTTGCTCTCTGAGTGATCATGTCTTAGGGCTGCTGAAAACCCCATCCGCCTATGCGGTGGGGTAGTTTATGGATGGTTATTGGCTTGAATGAGTGATGGCATCAACGGCATCAAATACGATCGCAGCGCAACTCGCACAGGCACAGCAGTCCTATCAATCAGGAAATCTGGCAGAGGCAGAGGTGACTTATCGCCAGATTGTGCAGCAAGATCCGCATCAGGTGGAAGCGCTGTTTTGGTTGGCATTGCTGGCAGATCAAGCGGGTAAAATCCAGGACAGCATCAATTACTATCAGCAAGTGCTGGCGCTTCAGCCCAATGCAGCCGAGGCGCACGGCAACTTAGGATCGGTGCTGCTGAAGTGGGGCAAGGGGGAGGAGGCGATCGCCCATCATCGACAAGCCTTAACGCTCATGCCGGACAACGCGAAAGCTCACTACAATCTGGCGATCGCGCTATACGAACAGAAGCAAGATCTAGAAGCGATTGCGCTCTATCAACAAGCGATCGCCTTGCAGCCCAACTATGCCAACGCTCATCACAACCTGGGAATGGCATTCTATCGACAAGGCAAGCCAGAGGAGGCGATCGCCTGCTATCGCCAAGCGGTTGAGCGAGAGCCAAACCACGCTAGCGCTCATAATAGTTTGGCGGTGTCGCTCTATCAACAAAATAAACTGGATGAGGCGATTGAGCATTATCGACAGGCGATCGCGATTCATCCCGGCTATGTCAACGCGCACGATAATTTGGGGATTGCGCTCAAGCAACAGGGCAAGTTAGAAGACGCGGCGACCCATTTTCAGCAGGCGATCGCCTTCAACCCCAGTTACGTCAACGCCTACATCAACTTGGGTAACGCCATGCGCGAGTTGGGTAGATTCAACGAGGCGATCGCTTATTGCCAGGAATCGATTCGCCTTCAATCCACCAACGCCGATGCTCACAACACCTACGGCTGCGTGCTGGTGGATCTGGCGCGATTTGAGGACGCGATCGCCCGCTTTGAAGATGCTGTGCACTTGCGCCCCGACTTTGCCGATGCTCACCTCAATATGGGGATTATCCTGCTGCAAATTGGCGAATTTCGGCGTGGCTTTGAAGAATATCACTGGCGCTGGAAAACCAAGCAGTGCCCCGATCTTCGGTATACGCAAGCGCTTTGGACAGGAGAAAACTTGCACGGCAAGGTGATTTTGCTCACGGCAGAACAGGGCTTTGGCGACACGATTCAGTTTGCTCGCTATGCGCCGATGGTGGCAGCCCGGGGTGGTGAAGTGATCATCGCCTGCCAAAAACCATTGCTGCGATTACTATCCACCGTTCCCGGTGTCAGCCGCTGCGTCGATCGCGACAAAGACAACATCGACATCCACACTCACGCGCCCTTGCTGGAACTGCCCTACATTCTCGGCACCACCACCGACACGATTCCTGCCAATGTGCCCTATCTATCGCCGCCCGAACACTCAACAATTCGCCTAGAAGTGCCGCCCGACACCCGGCTCAAAATCGGCATCGTCTGGGCAACCAATCCCAGCAACTCCACCTCTGGCAAGCGCTCCTGTTCCCTCAGCCATTTTCTCTCTTTACTAGAAGTTCCTGGAATTGCGCTCTACAGCCTGCAAAAAGAACAGCCCGCCACCGATCGCGATCTGCTACAAAACACCCCACGACTCCAAGATCTCCAAGACCAACTCACCGATTTTGCCGATACCGCCTGCGCGATCGCTCAGCTTGATTTAATCATCACCGTGGATACTGCCGTCGCCCATCTCGCCGGAGCCTTGGGTAAAACCACCTGGACGCTGCTGCCCCATGTTGCCGACTGGCGCTGGATGCGCGATCGCGACGACAACCCGTGGTATCCCACCATGCGCCTGTTCCGCCAAAACCAACCCGGCGATTGGGACGAGCTATTTATACGAGTGGTTGAAGCACTCGAAAATTCAACACTCCAAACCCCAAACCCCGTTCGCGTAGCGTTTCCAAAGGAGTTACCCCGAACTCCCCTTTTCCCCACGCTCTCCCTGACTGGGTTCAACCGCATCCGGCAATGTCGCCACGGCATGATGTTATTTAACGTCAGCGATTTGGAAGTAGGGCGATCGCTCGACCTATACGGCGAATGGATAGAAGGCGCGGTCAGCCTGTTTCAATCTTTGGTGCATCTGGGCAATACCGTTGTGGAAGTGGGCACCGACATTGGAGCGCACACCATATTTTTTGCCAAAACCGTTGGCTTGCAAGGAAAGGTAATTGCGATCGAGCCACTGCGAATGCCGTTTCAAATGCTCTGTGCCAATTTGGCGCTCAACAGCATCACCAATACCCACAGCTACCCAATTGCGTTGGGAGAAACGGCTGGCTTTTTGCCTTTGAGTGCGGCTCAACCGCCCTCTGCCCAGACCATTCTCACGATCAACACCCCCCAAGACCCCGTGCAAGTCTCTAGCCTCGACAGCTTGGGGATTACCCAATGCCACCTACTCAAGCTAGATGTGGCAGAAATGACCCTGCCTGTATTAAAAGGAGCCATTCAAACCCTTCAGCGATGCCAACCCGCCCTTTATTTAATCGACGATTCAATAGATACTGCTGTTGTCGCCTATCTAAAGACGCTGGACTACGATCTCTATTGGCATCGCCCTCCGCTCTACAGCCCCAACAACTTCAACCAAAACTCACGAAATATTTTTGAGAATCAAGTGCAAAGCGGTGTGCTGGGCTTTCATCGTGCCCAAAATATTACGGTTAACGGACTAGAGCGGATTTGATTTTCAACATTTTTCTCTGACCAACTGGCACAAAGATGAAGATTGGGTCAAGATTTTCCTGCAAAATTTGTTATGTGATTGGATAGATTAGGTTCGGGTGCGCGATCGATCAAAGCCGTGGACAAGGAGTGAGACACATGAAGAATTTTTTGATTAGGAACTCTGTTACCCCAGTGTTGGCATCTGCCATTCTGGGGTTTTTAATGGCTAGTGCTGCTCATGCTCAAACGAATCCAACCCAAAGCAGCCCAAGCAGCATCCCTACTATGGGCTTAAATGGCTTAGAGGCAACCGCCGAATTAGAAGACGATGACGCTGGATTGGATCAAATCACCTCGGTTTCTCAGCTTACCGATGTCAAGCCGACCGACTGGGCATTTCAAGCATTGCAATCCTTGGTAGAACGTTACGGATGCATCGTCGGCTATCCAGACAAAACTTTTCGGGGCGATCGCGCCTTAAGCCGCTACGAATTTGCAGCGGGACTCAATGCCTGTCTCGATAAAATCCAGGAACTGATTGCGGCAGGAACCGCCAGCCTTGCCACGAAGGAAGACCTGGAAAAGCTCAAAAAGATGATGGAAGACTTCGCCGTAGAGCTAGCAGCCCTGCGAGGAAGAACTGAATCTCTAGAAGTGCGAACCGCAACCTTAGAAAAGCAGCAGTTTTCCACGACGACCAAGCTATCAGGTCAGGTTATTTTTGGAGTCCAGGGAAAAAATAGCCCTGATATTCAACTGGCAGGGTTTAACTTTAATGACAATTCCGACCAAATTAATGTCATTAGCAACGTTCAACTCAGCCTCTTCACCGCTTTTAGTGAACGCAGTTTGCTGTTTACCGGGTTGCAGGCAGGCAGCGGTAGAAGTTTCTCGCAATTGCTGACTAATAACACTCTGTTGGGCTATGAGGGTGATTCGGCAAGCGCAGTTCAAATCAGCGACTTGACCTTCCGGCAACTGATTGGCAATAACTTTGCAGTCATTGTGGGCGCAGATGGACTCAACATGATCAACGTGTTTCGGGGCGCGAACCGAATCGAGAGTGCGGGACAAGGACCGATTTCCTTCCTAGCGCAACGCAACCCGATTCTGAATCTTGGCTCCAGTGGCGGCAATGGTGATAATGCAGGCGCAGGGTTCGACTGGCAGATTGGCAGTCGCTTTTCGCTGCAAGGGGTTTATTTTGCCAACCGATCGAGCGATCCAGCAAATGGGGGCTTGTTTGGCGGTCAAAACGGTGGCACAACAGTGGGTGCCCAGTTGACGATCGCCCCCACTGACACAATTGACATTGCGCTTCACTACGCCAATTCTTACTCACCCTCTGGCTTTTTGGGCACTGGCGCTGGTGATGATCAAGTCGCCTTACCGAGCGCGATCGATCCGTTTGTGCGTGCCCCTATTCAAACGAATGCCTTTGGCGCAACTGCTTCTTGGCGACTGGCATCCTGGTTTACTCTAGGTGGCTGGGTTGGCTACACTAACTCCGAGTTAAAGGGTACTTCTAGAAACGTGGAAACCTTCAACTGGATGGCATTTCTCAACTTCCCCGATCTGTTGGCTCCGGGTAACTTGGGCGGCATCTATGTAGGACAGCCACCCGCCATTACCAGCAGCGATCTC
>JBGSWI010000012.1:0-40393 GCA_041752515.1 Leptolyngbyaceae cyanobacterium
TGGAAAGAGACGGGGGCAGCGGTTGTACTCAGTTTAAGAACGTTGGTCTTAACGCCAACTCGATGGAATCAATTTTGGAACAAACTCAATCAATATGGCTTTCCTGTTGCTCTCTAGTTTATCAAGTTGAGGTCGCACCCCTCCGAAAATTGGTCTTAGACGTTAAATTTGACTCCAGAATGGCACAAAACGCCCCATTCTTTGGTATTCCTTAAAAAGCCTATTCTTTCTATCCTTTTGGAGTAACCCTTATGGCAACTCAAGCACCGACCAAGAAGCCTTCTTACACATTCCGCGCCTTTTGGGCAATTTTGCTATTATCAGTCAACTTGTTAGTGGCTGCTATTTACGCGAACATTGTCAATATCTAAAGAATAAAGAAGTGAAGAGATAGGAATGACGAGTGACGAGTGACGAATGGTTGAGTGATTAGGGACAAATAGCCCCTGTCGCCTAGCCCTTCGACCCCTAGTCCTACGGACATTCGTCATTCGCAATTCCTTACATCGTTCCCTTAAATAAACCTTGGGGGCGCACTAGCAATACGAGCATCATGATTACGAGTGCAACGGCAAGCTTATATTCGTTACGGATGCAAAGCTGGCTGAACCACGCGGGTAGTCCTGCGGGACAGTAGGTGCTGGCTTCCTGGGCAATTCCAATGATGAAGGCACCCACGATCGCGCCATAGGCATTGCCAATTCCGCCCAAAATGACGGCGGCAAACATCGGCAAAATCAGAAACCAACCCATGTTGGGGCGCACGGCTTCGACTAAGCCCAACATACTGCCGCCCAGGGCGGTTAGCCCGCCTGCGATAATCCACGTCCAAAAGATGACGCGATCGACGTTGATGCCTGCCACTCGCGCCAAATCGAGATCATCGGCTACCGCCCGCATTGCTTTACCAATTTTGGTATTTTGCAGCACGTAATGTAGTCCAATAATGGCAGCGATCGCCATCCCAATCACCACTAAGTCATAGAGCGGTAGCCGCAGGTTGGCAAACTCAAGCGCTTCGGCAACGGGCAAATTATAGCGCTGGTTGCTGCCTCCCCAAATCAAAATAATGCCATTGCGCAGAAACAGCGCCAGCCCTATTGAAATAATAATCAAAGTGGCAGGCGCAGCCCGACGAACCCGCATCGGTGCCCAAATGAGTTTTTCGGTGAGCAAGAAAGCGGCGATCGTCACCAATGCCCCCACAGCCATCGAAAGCCAAATGTTAATGCCCAAGCCATTTGCCAGAAACGTGGCATACGCGCCTAAGGTCATAAAATCACCGTGGGCAAAGTTGGAAAGGCGTAAAACGCCGTAGGTGAGGGTTAAGCCGACGGAGCCAAGGGCAATGATGCTGCCTAGAGAAATGCCATTGAGAACTAATTGGGCGAATTGAACAGACATCCGGCACTGCTTTTATGAAAATTAGTGTTCCGATTGTGCCGGAATTTAGCCCCCGAAGCAACTGACTGATACAGCGAGGCGCGATCGCGCTGATGCTCATTTGCCGTTCTGTTCAGGCATCACTCCAGAGGCGAAGACTTCGCCAGAATGCCTGAAGAATCATTTCTGGGCTTTCGGCAATCGGTTGTGCATCAGACAATGAATCAGGTTTTTCTCCCTGCGGCTTCACCCGAACTCCGGTGAGTTACATTCCGATGCCCAACCGTCCTGCTAAGCTGGGTGTGAGGGGAAGCAATGTCACGATCATCAAAAATAATGCTAGTAAGCACAATGCGGCTCGTGCATCATCCGGCTCAGTCAATTCATTTAAACAAGGGCGCTCCAAATCACGCTGCACAAATAGCAAAATCAGCGCCCAATAAAATGCTAATGGATTCACAAAGGAAGCTAATCCCAACACAATCAACGCTCCAATGGTAGTTCGGGAGGCGATTTTACGCCCATAAACCGCTTGGACAATCCGTCCGCCATCCAACTGTCCAGCGGGTAACAGGTTGAGCGCCGTAATCACCAGTCCTAACCACCCTAAAACCACGAATGGGTGAACATCGACGATCGGCTGTTTTAAGGGTTCTTGCAAAACAACTCGTGCCAGGGTGCCCACTAAAATGGAACCCTGAAAAAATTCTGACGGCAGTTGAAAGAGGCTACCTTTGTGGGAGAGCAGCAAACCGAGCAGCAGGACTAAAAAGGAAAGCCCACCCCCGGCGGCAGGTCCCGCAAATGCCACGTCGAACAAAACGCTGCGATTGGGCAAGATGGAAAGAAACTTGGTTAACGCGCCAAATGAGCCAATTTGCAGGGTGGGAATAAAGAAAGGTAGGCTCAGGCGAACATTATGGCGATCGGCAGTCACCCAATGGGCGACTTCATGGGCTGCCAGAATGCCGACAATGCCAGCCGCAAATGGAAGCGTTTCGGCGGCTCTGTTTGGGTTTTCGAAGAGGTCAAATCCTAGCATCAATCCTGCGCTCTCCAAACAAGCCAGCATACTCACAATGAGCAATACGCCTGCCAGCAGTTTTTGCGACAAATTAAGCGGCTGGGGATCACGACTGCTTGGCAAAACGATGATCACAGGCTTCTCATCCTGATTTTCAACTAAAAATAGCCGATAGGTTTCTCCCAGCCGCGTTTTTAAGCTTTCGGAAAGTTTACTGTAAGCCTGTTCTGGGTCACCGCGAAGATTGCCGCGAAAGATTGCACCTTCTTGATAAGGAATGGTTTCGGTGGCAAAGAAGGTATCAATCCCAAAAATACCTTGAATTGCTTTGAGGTCTTCTGGAGGGAGGGGAATGACCTCACTATCTTCTTCTGGCATTGAGCTTGCTTGAGGCGAGGTAAGGCTGGGTTCGGGTTGAGGTGAGTCATCGAATATCGGTTGAACAGGATTCTCAGCTTGGGCGATCGCGCTGGCTCGGTTAGCCTCGGCTGCTTGCTTGAGCGATCGCGATTGACCACCCAGCCCAATGTAGGCTCCAGTAGACACCACGAATAACAGCAACACAAGCGCTAGGTTTAGCGTCACGCCAGCGGCGGCAAGCCCCAGGAATAGCAGCCAAGGCAACATCAGCACTACTGACTGCAACCACGCAAAAATGCCAACTTTGCCCAAGGGTCTAGCGCGGAAGAACCCCCACGCTAAGAAGCCCACCCCCAAAGCAACGGTCAATAGTGTTAAATCTTCAGTCATTGCCGTGAACATCCCAAACCCTTTTGCTAAATCAAACGACTCTGCTTGGAGAGACTTTATTTGTCTTAATAAAACGCCCAGATATCTACTCTACCTGAATTAGATGCCTCGATTTCTCGTCAAAAAATAGAGGGAACCCATCGGACTCCCTCTAAAGTTTCATTTAAGCCAATTAGCTCTGTAAAAGCCAACTATTTTTTACCCTTCTTACCGTCTTTCTTGCCCTCTTTCTTTTTGTCATCCTTTGGCTCATCACTTGCATCTGCGGTTTCAGAGGCTTCGGTGGCTGCGCTCTTTTCAAACGGTTGACTCTCAATATCGGTAGAAACGCCCATTTGCGCCGCAACTTCTGCTGCAAAATCGGTTTCTTCCTTCTCAATTCCTTCGCCTAGTTCAAACCGGACAAAGCGGCGTACTTGAATATTCTCGCCCAGTTGAGCCACATTCTGAGCCAACAACTCTGCGATCGTAATGTTTTGATCTTTAACATAGGCTTGATCGAGCAAGCACAGTTCCTTTAACCGTTTTTCAATGCGCCCCTGCACAATCTTTTCTTTCATTGCCTCAGGTTTGCCCGACAGGTCATCCCGACCCATCTCGATTTCTTTCTCCTTGTCGGCGATCGCGGCAGGAATGTCACTAATTTTGACGTATTCCACTTTAGAAGCCGCAATTTGCATGGCAATGTTTTGAACTAGGGCTTTAAATGCCTCATTTCGAGCCACAAAATCGGTTTGGCAATTCACTTCTACTAACACGCCAATCCGTCCACCAATGTGGATGTATTGACCCACTAAACCTTCAGCAGCCACTTTGCTCGCTTTTTTTTCAGCCGACGAAATTCCTTTTTTTCGTAACCATTCACTTGCCTTTTCAATATTGCCCTCCATTTCTTGGAGGGCTTTTTTACAGTCCATCATGCCTGCGCCAGTTTTTTCGCGCAGTTCTTTAACTAACTTTGCCGAGATGTCTGCCATTGCCCTTACTCCTAACGGTCTAAAGCAATGAGTGATGAGTGACAAGTTAAGTCGATACACTCAACACTCAACACTCATCACTATTTAGTTTGCGGTTTCCTTATTTTCCTCAGGAGAAGCATCACTATCTTCATAGTCGTACTCCCCATCAACGCCATCATAATCATCGTATTCTTCATCGGCTTCAAGCTGACCGTGCCGACCTTCATAGATCGCATCCGCCAACTTGCCCACTATTAGCTTAATTGACCGGATGGCATCATCGTTTGCTGGAATAGGAATATCCACCACGTCGGGGTCGCAATTGGTATCTAACATCGACACAATAGGCAAGTTGAGCTTTTGGCACTCTTGAACTGCGTTGTATTCTCGCTTTTGATCCACAATCACCACGATGTCGGGCACCTTCCGCATCGCTTTAATGCCACCCAGATATTTCTGGAGCTTTTCGAGTTCGCGGCGCAAGACAGAGGCTTCTTTCTTGGGCAGCAAATCTAGTCCGCCAGTGGCTTCGCGGCGTTCGAGATCTTTTAAGCGATCGACGCGCGTTTTGATGGTCGTCCAGTTGGTCAGCATTCCGCCCAACCAGCGCTGATTCACGTAATAAGCGCCGCAGCGACTCGCTTCTTGTGCCACGATTCCGGCAGCTTGGCGTTTGGTGCCAATGAACAGGAACTTTTTACCCTGCTCAGAGGCAGTCCGCACGTAGTTATAGGCTTCGTCCATTAATCGAGCGGTTTGCACCAAATCAATAATGTGAACCCCGTTGCGGGACGTGTAGATGTAGGTATCCATTTTGGGATTCCAACGACGGGTTTGGTGCCCAAAGTGAACCCCAGACTCTAACAATTGAGCCAATGAAACAACTGGCATATCGACTTTTCTCCTGTTCGGGTTATTCCTCCATCCGGCTGTATCTCTGATTTGAGACACCCGAAATTCCGGATGTGCGAATTTAAACAACATTCCCAGTGTAGCGCAGCAAGGATGTCATTTATTTAGCTGTGTTGCATTTCTCGATAGGCTTGATAGACTCCTTGGACGTTGTACCAGTTGAGGAAAACACGGGCAAGTTCTAGGGCGAGTTGGGGCTTGCCTTTATCGATCAGCCATTGGAGTAAAGGAGCCAGGGTGCGTTCGTTAAGGGAGCCGTCGAGGGAAAGAACGCCCCAGAGGATGCGATGCAGCCAAGTCATTTGAATCATCAGGCGCACGTTCCAGGTGGGATGTTTTTGGTAAAACAATACGCCCATTTTGCCGCGCTGAATTTCTTGGTCGATTAGTTTGGGAATTTGGCTGAGAGCAAAGGGCGGATGCCAGTGATAGCCGACAGCATCGGGGCATTTGATTAGCTGTAAGCCGAGATTTTTGAGCCGCACGCCTAGTTCGAGGTCTTCCCAGCCGTAGAGTTGAAATTGGGTATCAAAAAGTCCGGCTTGGATTAGCCAGGTGCGGGCGATCGCCACGTTTCCGGTCGCAAAAAATGCTTGAGAATAATCAGTGACTTTGAAAGGTTCCGAAGTGGGATCGTCAAAATTGCAGGTGTTGATCACGCGCCCATAGGTGAACAGGCGATCGTGACCCAGCGATCGCGCCCCTTCCAGCAATTTTTCGGCGTGGGATTGCAAAAAAACCTCTGTGACCACCAAATCGCTATCAATAAAAATAATCGTGTCGCCCTTTGCATTTTCAACTCCCACATTTCTCGCCGCCGCTGCACCTTGATGATCTTGCTGAAACAGGCACACATGGGGAAACTCAGCCGGACTGGTTTGCAGCCATTTCACGGTTTCATCCGTAGAGCCATCATCCACCACCACCACTTCGTACCCGGCAATCTGGCTTGGATCAAACACCTGATGTTCTAACGCCTTCAGGCATTTCTCCAGAATCGGTTTCCGGTTGTAAGTGGGAATGACTACACTAAAAAACACGCTGACTCCTCTCAATTCGTTCGTCTAAATAAATAGCACAGGCTACCAGCCTGAGTTTAGCGTGTTAGGAATTCGCGCATATGTTGATTGACGAGTTGGGGCTGCTCTTGTTGCACCCAATGGCTGCAATGGGAAATGTATTGGATCTGAAAGTCGCGCACATATTTTTCGGTGCCGTAGGTGAGTTCTTTGCCCAATGGAATGTCATCTTCGCCCCAAATCATCAGGGTAGGCACTGACAAAACGCTCCACGACCGTTGGAGAGAGGAACCCAGTTGAAAAACGTTACGGTAATAGTTAACGGCAGCGGTGAGAACGCCGGGTTTGGCAAAGGCGTTTTTGTAGGCTTCGATGTCATCATCAGTGAACGCATTCTTGTTTTTTGCCATGCCTCGAAAGGCTTGCTCTAATGCCTGGTAGTCGTTTAACTGAATCAGAAGTTCGGGCAGGAAGGGAAGTTGGAAAAAGAAAATATACCAACTGCGAAAAAGTTGCTGGGGGGTGCGTAAGCCTTCGGCAAATTTGGCGGGGTGAGGAAGATTGAGAATGATCAGGCGTTCTACCCTTTCGGGGTGAGCGTAGGCAAAAGACCAGGCGATCGCGCCGCCCCAATCATGACCCACCAACACACATTTGTCGTAGCCTAAGCCTGCAATCACGTCCTGCACATCGTTAATCAATTCGGGCATGGAGTAGGCAGCCGGGTCTGCTGGTTTATCACTATCGTTGTAGCCGCGCAGGTCGATCGCCACGACTTTATAATCTTTGGCGAACTCTGGAATTTGGTGCCGCCAGGAATACCAGAACTCTGGAAAGCCATGAAGAAACAGCATCAAAGGTCCATTGCCCTGAGTCACATAGTGCAGCCGAATGCCGTTAGTGGTGATGAAATCGTGAGTCCAGGAAGGTTGCATGACTAAGAAGTTTTGAGTTTTGAGTTTTGAGTTTTGTTAGCGTCAGCGGCGCTTTGCGCTTTTGAATTTTGAGTTGAATAAGTAGCTATGACCTGAAACGTGAAATGCTCAAAAGATGTCGGTTGGGATGCGTTGGGTTGCCCAAATGGGTTCGCCGTTTTCATCGGTGGTGATGAAGGCTAATCGCCATGTTTTCCCTTCTTTTTGGCGTTGCAAATAGACTTCAAAGGGAGTTTGGCGTTGAGTAATATCTCGTTTGGGCAGTTGGATGGTGTAATCGCAGGTGCCTTTTACTTGATATGCCTGAAGCTGTTGGATTTGCAACGGGTTTTTTTCGGTGATTTTGATGCGCCGAATGGCAATTTCAGGCTGAAGATCTAATCGAAGCTGTTGGTTAAGCTGTTGTTGAGTTTGGTTTAGCTGGAGCGAGATCGCCTGCTCGACCAACTCATTGGGCAATTTTACGCCTATCGTTCCGCAAGCACTGAGCAATAATGACAGCGCGATCGCCCAGATGACTCGTTCCATTGAGATTTCCACTTCAGATGCCACTTAATAAGTATGCCGGGTAAAGGGAGGGTCGTTCGCTAATTACCACTGCGGATCTTTTTTGAGTAACGCTTCGGCTGCCTCTGGAGGGAGGGGTTTGGCAAAAAAGTAGCCTTGACCGTATTCACACTGAAGCGATCGCAGTTGGGCTAGCTGGTCTGGGGTTTCTACGCCTTCTGCCACGATATACATTCCTAAATTATGCCCTAGCATAATAATAGTTTTGACAATATGAACCTCTTCGCCTTCAAGCCCCATCCGGCTGACAAAGGAGCGATCCACTTTGATCGCATCGGTGGGAAAGCGATGCAGGTAGCTGAGGGAAGAATAGCCGGTGCCAAAATCATCAATGCTGAGTTGCAGGTTGAGCGCTTTGAGACGGAGGAGTAGGGCGATCGTCGGTTCTACATTGGTCATAGCAATGCTTTCGGTAATCTCCAGCTTGAGGCAACGCCCATCGATGTGGGTGTTTTTCAAGGTTTGCTCAATTTGATGAACCAGATCATCAGGCTGAGCAAACTGCTTGCTAGACAGGTTAACGCTCATCACCAGGGACGGTTTGCTAGGAAACTGATTTTGCCAGATTTTCAACTGTCGGCAGGCTTCCTCAAGCACCCAAGCCCCAATAGGAATGATCAAATCAGTTTCTTCTGTTACTGGAATAAACTCAACCGGATGGATCAGCCCCCGCTGAGGATGTTGCCAGCGCAGTAATGCCTCAAACCCGGAAATTCGCCCCGTCTTTAAACACACAAACGGTTGATAGTGCAGTTGGAATTCTTGGCAGGCGATCGCTCGTCGGAGGTCGATTTCAAGCTGCATTCGTGTGATCACTTGCACCCGCATCCCAGACCCAAACATCTGACAGCGGGCTTTTCCTGACCCTTTCACCTGATTCATTGCCGTGTGAGCATCTCTCAGAATATCTTCGGGCTGGTAAAGCTGACCTGCTTCACACCAGACGATGCCAACGCTGGCAGTTATAAAAATATCCTGCCCATGCAGATTGAAAGGCTGCTTTAGTTGCTTTTGCAGGTGTTCAGCTAAATGACCGACTTCATCTTTACCTCGAACTTGGTGTAGCAAAATCGCAAATTCATCTCCGCCTACCCGCGCCAGTTCATCATGAAACCGGAGACAAGTCTTCAATCGTCGGGCGATCGCGCCTAATAATTCATCCGCTCGTTGGTGCCCCAATCTATCGTTAATAATTTTAAAGCTATCTAGCCCTAAAAATAAAACGGCGGTTCCAGGGTGTTCTTCGACCGAATGGCACGATTTTTTTTGAGAACGGTTTAATGACCACTGAAGCCGCTGGATAAATAAGGCTCGATTAGGCAACCCTGTTAGTTCGTCGTGGAGTGCATCGTGCAGTAGACGATAAGCGATCGTGGCGACACTTGAGCCAACAAAGGCGATCGCGGTGGGCACAAAAGGAATCCAACCATTGAATAAAAATAAGACAAAACAAATGCTAAATAAACCGGCGATCGCCCCCGTGCCCACCAGTCCCAAGGTCAAAGGATGTCGAAATCGCCAGCCCACCAGCCCGCCAGCACAAGACCAAACCACAATCCATAAAACTTCGCCTTCCCGTCCCCAAAACCAGGTCAGCGGATAGCCATCCATAATCGTGCTGAGAATTTGGCTAACCTTTTGGGCATGGACAATCACCCCCGGCATTTCAGGGTTTTTGTCATTGGAAAGGTTAAAAGGCGTTAAAAATAAATCCTTCAGGCTAGGAGCCGTTGTGCCAATAATCACTAGCTTATCTTTCACCCAGGCGGGATCAACCTGTCCGTTGAGCACCTCACCCAGACTGACCTGGCGCGCTACATTATGGGCAGGGCGGTAATTTAGCATGACCTGATAGCCGCGATCGTCTAAGGCTTGATACCCCCCCGCATCAGGATTCAGCGCCGGAAAAACGGTGTTGCCAACTTTAATGGATTCCCTCGGCGTTACCTCAAACTTTAACTGCTGCTCTGCTAAATAGTGCAACGCCAATCGTAGGGAGAATGAATAGAGCGGTTTACCGTTGACGGTGGCATATAGCAAATTACGCCGCACGACTGCATCGGGGTCAATCACAATGTCGCTCATGCCTACCCGGTTGGGGGGAACTCCATCTGGAGCGGAGACTGTATCTTTATCTCCACTCCCTAGCAACATAATTGCAATGACATTGGGGGCTTGAAGTTGTTTTGCTAAGGCACTTGTTCCGGGCGCGTGCGGTACATTCCGGTAAACATCCAACCCAATGGTGCGGGGTTGATAGGTTTGCAGTTTTGCAATAGCTTGGGCAATAACGGCATCGGAAATGGGCCAACGCTGTTGCGCTCGAATATCTGCTTCGGTAATATCGACGACCAGAAGCCTAGGATCGGCTCCGCGATCGGGGCGGAGCCGAATCATCTGGTCGTAGGCTAATAGCTCGGATGACTGCAATCCGCCCAGGCTGCGGATGCCTACTATAAATCCTGCGACTAGTAGACTTGTGAGCAGTGCAGGATGCTTCACGAGCGATCCTGCGACCCGGTGACTGATTTCAATAAAGCGAGTGACTTTTCTGGGGGGATGTGCCATGCAAGCAAAATAGACGGGGATGAGCGATCGCAAAAGACATTACTTTATATTCTTGAAAAACAGCCGCCTGTCAAAAAATACTCTACAGAGAGCCGACAAGCTTAGCCGGAAAAATCCACGGCTGTTGCTGTAAAAAGAGAAAATATCTAAAGAATCCGATGTTCTAAGTCGTTAGTTTGCGAGTAGCTTTCTCTTGATTTAGCAGTTAGAAGTTCAATTACTCTTTCACAAAAGTTCAATTGTTAAGACTTATCCACTAAATCAGTTTGAACCTGAAGATGGCTTTATTCCCTGTCTTGCTCATTCTACTCAACTCAAACTTGTCTCAGCCAATAATGAAGCAAAATTTCAACTCGCGGAGCTAGAGCAAATATGCCTAGAGCCAATAGACTTTAAGTGAGCATTTCAGTTCCTGATATTGGGGTTTGTCTCAAAAGCTTTCTAGAAAAAAGTCTTGTAGCTCAATGCAGATCTTTCTCATAGTGCTTCGCGATCGCTCAGGTCAAGCCTTCAATTTTCACAAGTTTACTTAAAAGATATCTAAACTTAAGAATTTGAGAGACAATAGGGCACTGGAATAGTACCAGTTATTTATGACTTTTGATTTAACCTTTGCCGCAAAACTTGCTGAGTCTGCCGATCGCTTGTTTCATTTGCTCGAATGCTTCCATCAGCCTAAAGTGTTGGTGGTGGGCGATCTTTGCCTAGATGAATTTTTGACGGGGCAAGTAGAGCGGCTTTCACGAGAAGCGCCCGTGCTGATTATTCGACATGAGCACACCCATCAAGTTGCAGGCGGCGGTGCAAATGCAGTGTATAACTTTGCAAAATTGGGTGCCCAAGTGAAAGCGGTGGGCTTAGTCGGCAATGATGAGCAAGGCAAAGCACTCCGCCATATTTTTGAAACGGCTGGCGTGAACACGGCGGGAATTTTGTTGGACCGCGATCGCCCCACTGTCACTAAAACCCGGATCTCAGGGCACGCGCGGCAATCGGTGACTCAGCAAATTGTGCGGGTCGATCGCAAGTCCGATGAATTGCCTTCGGCTGAACTGCAAACGCAACTCGCCACCTATATTTCCCACCAAATTGGCAGCGTAGATGCCGTCGTTTGTTCGGATTATGGGGATGGCACCCTCTCTGACATCGTGATTGCAGCAGCCCTAGGTCATCCTTTTAGCGTTGTAGATGCCCAAAAAGACCTCAACCGCTATCTAGGAGCCAGCATTTTTACCCCAAATTTGCCTGAAGCCGAACAAGCAGTTGGCTACCCGCTCGTCAAGTTAGACGGCAGCAAGAGTGAGGCGTTAATTCGGCAAGGCGGAAATGACCTGCTGCGGTTAACCCAGGCACAAAAAATGTTGATTACTCGCGGTGAAGATGGCATGAGCCTGTTTCAGAATGATGGCACCGAATATCACATTCCCGCCTTTAACCGAACCGATGTATTTGATGTCACCGGAGCCGGAGATACCGTAGTGGCTGCTTTGACTCTAGGCTTGACGCTAGGAGCTTCTTCTTGGGAAGCCGCCGTATTAGGTAACCTCGCTGCCAGCATCGTAGTCCGGCAGTTTGGTACGACTCCCACGACTCCGGGCGAGATGAAGACCGCGCTGGAACTGTTGCTGGAAGAATTCCATGGCTGAGCGCCCCCTTGGAAACCGATGCTAGTGATTGAGGAAGAGGTTTTTTGGGCTTGAGATGGGCATGATAGATCTGCAATCTAGAGGCATTAGTCGTGAATAAGTTTCTGATTACTTCCATGGCGATCGCGCTTAGCACTCTCTCACTCAGCGCTTGCAATCAACCCAAAGCAACAACTTCACCCAACCCAGAAGCCGCTTCATCGCCCACGACAAAAGTTGTCAATCAACGGGAGGCGGCTGCCCAACAGCAGGCAAACAAGCTGGAGCAGAAAAGAACCCAGGTTCAGCAGTCTGTGATGCAGTCTGAGCAACAGATCAATGAATCTGAAACCCAAGCTAAATAAGAAATAATCCTTGAAGTAGCTTATCTCCGCCGATATATTTTCATTTCGCAGCACTTGTAATGGTGCCCGTTAAAGGTGAACTGGCGCTAGCAGTGGGTTTGACAGGAATTCGTCCCGCTTGATATGCCAGCCGACCCGCTTCGGCGGCAAGGCTCATTGCTCGTGCCATGGCTGGAGAATTCTGAGCCTGGGCGATCGCGGTATTGATCAACAGCGCATCCGCTCCCATTTCCATGGCTTGAGCCGCTTCACTAGGCACCCCAATGCCCGCATCCACCACCACCGGCACCGTTGCCATTTCAATGATGATCTGAATATTGGCAGCATTATTGATCCCCTGCCCGGAGCCGATCGGAGAGCCGAGGGGCATCACGGTGACACAGCCTGCTTCTTCTAATCGTTTTGCCAACAGCGGATCGGCGTTAATGTAGGGCAGTACGGCAAATCCTTCTTTGACCAGTTGCTCTGCGGCTTGCAAGGTGCCAACCGGATCGGGTAACAAATATTTACCATCCGGGATCACTTCCAGCTTGACAAAGTTATTGTCTTCTTGCCCCAGTAGTTTTGCCATCTCACGACCCAAACGCGCCACCCGAACGGCATCTTCGGCGGTTTGACATCCGGCAGTGTTGGGCAACATCCAGATTTTGCCCCAATCTAAAGCGTTGACTAACCCTTCATGTCCGGGGGCGTTGGTTTGCACGCGGCGGACAGCCACAGTCACAATTTGGCAACCGCTAGCCGCAACGCTTTGCCGCATCTCGTCAAAATTTCGATATTTACCGGTTCCGGTCATGAGCCGCGATTGAAAGGTGCGTCCAGCAATAATCAGGGAATCGGCGGGCGATCGCTGATTCATCTGATCGTCAATGGGTTTATCCAGTGTATACATGGGGGAAGCAGGGAATAAAGGGTCGGAGAACTGGGTCAAACGACTTTCCATTTTAAAGCGTCAACAGCGGCTTTAGAATGGAATTTATGGATAATCTAATTACGCTTCAAGTCAATGGTGAACAGCGGCATTGCCCTGAGAACACCTTTTTGCCGATGTTCCTAGAACAATTAGGCTTAAATCCACGGCTGATTGCGGTGGAATACAATGGCGAAATTTTACATCGTCAATTTTGGAATGGAACCGAAATGCAATCGGGCGATCGCCTAGAAATTGTCACCATTGTGGGCGGTGGTTAAGTAAGGTGCCTCATGCGGGGCTGATCAGTGAGCGCGGGTTTAGCGCGGGTTTGTCAAGAGAGCAGCCGTTCCAGCGGTAGAAAATTCGGCGATCGCGCCCATTGCCGCATTGAGTAAACGCCCAGGCTGAAAATCATCTTTAATTAGATGCCAAAGTCGTTGGACTTCTTCAGTGTGGAGGCGATCATTCTCAGTCAAAGCAATGATTAACTGCTGCCGTAAAAACTTCCCTTCCTCTGACAGTAGAAATTGAATGCCCATTTGAGCCGAAGGCAGTAGATCGAAACTGCCATTGGTGCGGGCGATCGCAATCAAACTCTCTAACCGCGACCACTGAAACTTATCTTCCTTAAATAACATTTCTAACAAGCGGCGGCGCAGTTGAGGCGACTCTCCAGTGAGCAAGCGCTTCGCGACATAAGGATAGGCAACTTCGACAATTTTGAAATTGGGATTAATCGTCAATGCTAATCCCTCTTGGGTGACTAAGGAACGAATGATTAAAGCAAACTTGGCAGGCACCCGAAACGGGTAGTCATACATCAATTCCGAAAAACTATCGGTGATAGTTCTGAAATTAAAATCTCGGACACTTTCACCAAAAGCTTGAGAAAAAACAGCTTCCAAAGCGGGCACAATCGGCTGAATGTCAACATCTGGAGTTAAAAACCCTAGATTCACAAAATCTTTTGCCAGATCTTCATAGTCCTTGTTAATCAGATGAACGACTGCATCCACCAACGTTTCTTTAGTGGATGCATCTAGCTGATCCATCATGCCAAAATCGATGTATGCCATCCGAGCTTCCACCGACTCACCCGCCTGGACTCCATCTATGGCACATTGGGGAGCCATGGCAAATAGATTTCCAGGGTGAGGGTCGGCATGAAAAAAGCCATGCTCTAAAAGCTGTTGCAGACCGCTGGTTACTCCAATTTCGATCAAATCGTCACTGGCTAAGCCTGCTTCTCGAATGCGATCGGTATCCGTCAGTTTATATCCATGAATCCACTCCAAAGTCAGCACCCGACGGCTACTGTAGCGCCAATAGATGGCAGGAACCTTGACCTTGGGATTATCGCGGAAGTTTGTGGCAAATTTTTCGGCGTTTCGCCCTTCATTGAGGTAGTCTACTTCTTCAAACAACTTGATGCCAAATTCATCGACAATGAGCGTCAAGTCGTGACCTAGGTTCAAGGGTAGCCAGGGCGCAATCCAACTGGCTGCCCACCGCATCAGATATAAATCTAAAGTCAATGTGGGCAACAAGTTAGGACGCTGCACTTTTACAGCCACTTCTTCGCCGCTGTAAAGAAATGCCTGATAAACCTGACCCAAACTGGCGGCGGCAACGGGCTGAGGTGAGATTTGACTGTAAAGTTCTTTTAGCGATCGCCCCAACTCTTGCTCAATGATCCGAAAGGCTAGTTCCGTTGGAAAGGGCGGCAATTGGTCTTGAAGCTTAGTTAGTTCTTCGAGAAAATCTTTACGAACCAAATCAGGGCGAGTAGAAAGGGATTGCCCCACTTTGATAAAAGTGGGACCCAACCGAATTAAAGTTTGGCGCAACTGTGTAGCACGCTTGAATCGATTGATCTCCGTCCGATTTTGCCATGAATCCAGCTTCAGCCCAATGAAAAAAGTTGAAAAGGAAATGATCACTCTCAAGGTTCGCCAAAGCGTTAGCCAGGGGCGAAACCTGTAGTATCGTGCGATCGCGATCGCGTCGTAGCGTTGCAGTAAAGCAAGGGGATTTTGACCCACCGTTTCATGAACCTCTTAAGTTAAAACAGAACCAATACAAAGGTTCGAGGAGCAACTCAACATTCCACGATTTTGAATTGACGGTGTAGAATCGCCCGACCCAGCCTTTCAAGCTAGAACGAAAAACCCTCACCCAACCATGCAAACAGTTATATCGTTTCGTTAACTATAGTATAGAAAACTACAAATATTATTGGTAGTTTATTAGTGACCAACGGCTCATTTAGCAGCCCGAAAAATCTGGAGCCTTGCCAAGCAGTGGCTTGAATTAGAGCCGTAATAAATTCTTGAATTCAAATATTACAAACTCAAAAAGTAATGCTTCCATTGTTTGAGGATCGCACGGCACCGTTATAGTCAACCTTCACCTGCCAATTGCTGCTATCTACCGTCACCACCGTTTCCCTGCTTGGCGTGGTAAAGCCTGGAGCGCCCCCTTTGATAGTAAACGTCCAACTGCCGTTGCCGTTATCCACACAGACTGCATCCGACAATCTGCCATGCATCGAAGCGTCGGTACGGTAGTTGGCTAATCCTCCATTAGCCGCTTCCGCTGTTTGCCGAGCTAAATTTCGGGCGCGCCCTAAAGCATTGATGTTAGCCATTGCGGTCTCTCCACTGGCGATCGCCTTGGTTGCACAGTCGGAAAAAGCAGGTTGAGCTTGAACAGGCTGATTACTCAATCCCAAGCTGATTAATGCAAGACTGATAGGAGCAATTAACCGAAAAGTAGTGTTGTTCATTCTTGATCAATCCTTATGAAGTCAGGTGAAGTTCACAGTCGAAGTCTGTTACTGGTACTTTATCAGCTTCTTTAGGAGCAAGTCTGTGTCTATTTTAAGATTTAAGATGATGTGATTGCGACCCTGAGTCATGCTAACCTTTCACAGGATTGCTTAGGATTTTGCGGCATCTGAATGCCAGGTTAGCTCCTGGATTTTCGATCAGCGAAGGGTTCCATGCGTCTATTTACAAGTTTAAGGAAACGTTTTATGGCTGTCGTAGATTCTAAAGGTCGCCTATTTGGCAAAGTTAGCATTCTGGATTTGGGAGCCGCACTGATTATTCTGCTGGTGCTGTTCGGCATCTTTGTATTTCCAGGCACATCCGGTTCAGTGGCTCAGGTGAACGTTCCGACTAAACCGGTAGAAATTGAGGTGGTAGTTCGCGTTGCCGGACAAAATACTGAAACATTATTTAAACCGGGGGCAAAAACTAGCATCATCATTCGTAATCAACCCTCCGGCGAGATCACCGTAAAAGAGGTGAAGGAACTTCCAGATAACGTGTTTGTGCCTCAGCCAGACGGCAAGGTGCAAGTGATACCCGATCCGAGACCCGAATCGAAACTAAGTCGGAATTTGCTGTTAACGCTTCAAGGCAATGCTCAGGTCACCGAGAAGGGTCTGGTGTTGGGCAACAACAAGATCAAAATTGGTGCCCCGATTGAGTTAGAAGGGATTAACTATAGTTTCACGAATCTGAATGTGCGTGATATTCGGATTCAAGGTTAGAGCGCTAAATTTGGTTATGAGGCTAACGTGGTGAGAAAGCGCCGAATCAGGGCGATCGCGATCGCGGGCAGTTCCAGGTGGGGCGTTAACCCACAATCGTCGAGCAGTTGAAACTGCTTAACTGCCTCTGGGTTCAACGCTGCAAGGCGTTGTCCAATTTCGGCTTCTGTAAACTGAGACTCTTTTCCCCATATCACTGCCGTTGGCACCTGAAGTTGAGGCATATAAAGCGCTAAATCAAAGCTGAGATCGCCCCGCACAAATGAAAGAGCAGCGTAGTCGGCATTCGGCTGCTGGGCGGAGGCAAGATAGGCTTCTACAATTTCAGGATAAACTCGCTCTGGACGGGCAAATTGCCGCTCTTCTAAAAAGTTGCGAATGCCGCTAGAAGTGGCGATGCCGACACTATAGAGCAGGCGATCGATAATGGGGGTTTTGACGAGTTGAATAAAGAAGTTGTTCGTGTAATCTTTGCCAAAATCAGCCAGCCCGGTAGGAGTGGTCAGAATTAAGGATTTAAATAGATCGGGACGGGCGATCGCGGCTCGAATGGTCAACGCCGCCGTTAGCGACGATGCCACAACGGGCACAGGCTCAGTGCAAGTTTGTTCTAAAAATTCGATAATTGTAGAAATATAGTCTTCCGCTAGATAGTTGCGCTCTGGGTGCTCCGATCGCCCCCAGCCCAGCAAATCGGGAGCTAAGATGCAATAATCCAACGCAAAAGCGGGATACACCTTCGACCATTCGTAGGCAGAAGATCCGCCGCCAAATCCATGTAGAAAAACGAGGGACGGCAATAGTTTCTCCGAGAGAGTGGCTCCTGGAAAAGCAGCATCAGCCGTGTAATAAGCCATTCTGCCAAGCTTGGTTGAAACTGAACGTTGGCAAAAACCGGGTGGAATGATCATTAATGCCTTCCTTAACGCCAGAGGCGGTTTTCTAGGTCACGAATTTGGCGCTCAAGTCGATCAATTCGACCCCGTAATTCATCCATTTCTGACTGGCGCGGCACTCCAATATCTTGCAAAACATTCCGAAGCTGACGCTGCATTTGGGTTTCAAGGTTACCTTGCTCACTCTTGAGCGTTTGCAACAAATCATCCATTACTTCTTTTGCTTGGTCAGGGTTGAGCTTGCCATCTTTAACGAGATCATCGCTGACTTCGCGGATTTTGTCTGCTACTAAGGAGGTTGTGCCTACTCCTAGCATCAGAATTTGGGTCAGCCAGTTATTATTGTCCATGCTGCTTTCCTGAAATCGGATGAATTGGAAAAAGGGGCGATCGCTGATCTTATATTTCACCCATAATTTAAAGTGAGCTAATCAATCCGACCGCTTCTATGAATACTCCCTTATTCTGTCAGATTCCTACTCATTCTGAAGGCTGGAGTTTAGACTGACTCGCTTTGAAAATTTGACGCGGCTTGCCTAGACTTCAGTCATCCCTTGCATCCTGCTTCCCTCTGTCTCACATTAAGGCTGTGGGGATGGCGCTTCTTGAGGGGGCTTTACCTGGGTTGTGCGGGGTGAAGCTTCTTGTGGCGATGGGCTAGGAGATGCTGGTGTGGCGCGGGGCGGATTGGCACTGGGGGCGCAGGCGATCGCGCCTAACCCAACGACACCCCACACCAATAGCAGTAAAACTGGATTCATGGTTCCAACTACGCTAAAGTTTCTGGACAATAGCCTAAACCCCGAACAAACTGAGAGCGAAACTCTTCAATTTCTTCGCGATCGGGGATGCCATGAGAAACCACTGCCACCTGATAGCGCTGCATCACTGCCACAGGAGATTGCCCTGTTTCTAAGCCCCACATCGCCATTTGAATCCGAACATTGGGTTCATGAGGAATTCCCAGTTCATTCATAAACGCTCGGAAATCTCCATGCTGACGCGGCTCTAAAAACTCGCTCAGCTTAACTCGAATCAGCCAGCCATCAATCTGATGAATTACGCTCATAAAGCGAACTGGCAAATAGCCCTGACGCAAAAATTCAACCACTCTCAAGGTCAAGCTGGTGTTGGCTAAAAAGTAAACATAATCCATTAGGGAAACCAACGGTGCGAATAACCCCATAGTCGCGGTTGAAGTGATGCTGGGGTTAGGGGAAAAGCCCCCGTATTAGTGAGGGTTTACCCCCAACTTTAGCAATAGTCGGGTTAGGAGAGCTTTGACTTCTAATACCCACTTAAACCCAGGATGGGATGGGTCTAAGGTTGAGACCGTGACTGGGTAAAACTTCTATCATTCAAAACTCAAAATATCTCTTAGGTCGCCGCTAGGAGACCGAAACTCAAAACGGTATAAGTTCTGAGTATGCTTTTACGCTGCGCGTTTTATCTCCCTGTATTCTATCTAAATTGGTATTGGAACCTCTTTGTCTTAAAACGAATGTGGAATATGGGCGGAGATGCTTGAATGAGAGATGAGCATTTTTAGAGTTTCGATCGCTCGCTATGGGGAATGATGCGGTAGTGATTCGCCTATTTTTTCTGATTGGTCTTCCGGGCAGCGGAAAGTCTACATGGGCAAATGTATTGCTGAATGAACGGTGCGATCGCGGTTTAATCTCAACAGACAAAATTCGGCTCGATCTATACGGGGATGAAGCCACTCAGGGCAACTGGCTGCAAGTTTGGCAAGAAGTTGAGCAGCAATTTGGCGCGGCGGCGCGGCAAATCCACCAGGGCGAACGATCTATCGCCATTTATGATGCAACGAATGTGGTGCGCAAGCAGCGGCGAGAAGCGATCGCCCTAGCTCAAAGATCTGGCTTCACCCATTTGACCGGTGTTTGGCTAGATACTCCACTCTGGCTTTGCTTGCAGCATAACCAGCAGCGCGATCGCCAAGTTCTCCCCGATGTCATTCACCACATGAGCCGCCATTTACGGAACGCGCCTCCTTCTAGATTGGAAGGATTTCATCGTCTGATTAGAATACGGAGTCAGAGACAGAGATTAAAGCTAAGTGAAAGCATCGAGGGTCATTTTCGTTCTCAGTAGAGACCTCCGTGCCCTGAGCCGTCAGTCCGTCAGCCTTTGGGCTTGAGCCATGCTAGCCAATTCGCTGTAAAGCTAGACTGAACCCGCTATTCTCATTTTGCCGTAGCGCCTGGGAGTAGTTTCTCGCAGCCGACTGCTAGGGTTCAAATCTTGTAACGCTTTAATGGAAACTGTAGTTATGCCAAACCGTAACAGAGTTGGTCGAAAGGTGCTAGATGATGCCGCAAAAGACGCTTGGCTTCCAATAAAACTGATGCACCTGACTGGCGTTGAGGTTTGTCGATGGTGCAAAGCACGCATTCAACGCAATTCTATTGCCTGTGCCTTGTTCGTCCGGTGATGCCTTAACGCGATCGCCTCCCCATCAGGCAAAACGGTCTACTGGATCAAGCAGGGAAGGCTCTCGGATTACTTGATTGCCCAACTCAAGCATTCCCCTGTTCCGATGACTCCTGCGTATCAGGGCTAGCACCGCCAGAAAGCGCGGGTTCAGCCCACAAAAATGAGAGTGGGTCACTCATTTGAGCAGCGAAGCCCAGAATGCTCCTGTCCCGATGTTCATAAAGCAAATCACCGGTGCCATCCAACAGAAATGTGCCACCCCGCTGAGTCAAATGGGCTGCATCGGGCACGTAAGTTTTCCAATGTCCCAACACCTCTGCCATGTTCCGCAACCGCAGGGTTGCCAGTTCAAACGGACGCTGAAACCCCTGACCGCCTGCCAGGTTAAAGAATGAGCCTTTGAAGGGAGGTAAAGGAGTGGCTTTCACCACCTCATCCTCGGCAATCAGTTGGGGCGCGTGGCGATCGCCCTTGTAGCCGCGAAACACTTCTGCCAGGGTGCCCGGACTGCCGATGCCCGCACACATCAACATCAGATTCAACCAGGCGTTTTGCCCTGGAGAGAGCAGAGGCACTTTAAGCGATAGACCTGGATAAAGCCCCAGTTGCCGATGGAGTTCTGCGGTTGGATCGACGAATAACCAGTCCGGGGGAAAGCCCGTGTAGGCGCAAAACTGCTCACCCGAAGCGCGATCGCCAATTCCAACGGCGCGAATCGTCAATTTCGCTGCCTGGAGCGGCTCCGCATATTTTTGTAGCCACCAGGCATATTCCAGACTATCGAAATCTCCTAGTTGCGGCAGCACCAACACCAGGAGTCGGGCAGCCAGGTCACACCCCTCTAGAATCAAACCCTGCTGACCATCACTCACTCGTTGCCGCTCAGTTTGTTTCAAAATGGTGTGCGGACTCATCCCATTAATCATGATTCAGAATTGTGAGCAACACTGTGATGATACCGCTTTGGAAAAATTCCTTTGCGCCAAAGCACCTTCAGAAAAGCGATGTCTAAATCATTGCAAAATCATCCACATTGACCTGGATGCATTCTTGCGTCCGTCGAGCAGCGTGAGCAGAAACCCATAATTCAGCTTATAAAAGGTGGGCTGGGGAAATGGCGGAGTTCTAGTTACCATTTTGCAGATTCTGGCTTGTGAGTCGTGACCTAGTTCTTCCTCAACTCAGCTTTTGACGAATGCGATCGCTAAAATCATTCACTTCTGGCAAGCGCAGTTGCAAAGCAAGCCCGATGTATACGACCAGCCCGGCGGCTCCGGCAATGCAGAGTTGGGCAAGCAGAATCAATAGCCCAGAGTTGCCCCAAAGAGATTCTAAACCGCGCAGAGTGCCCCAGGCAGTGAACCCCGCGATCGCGCTAGCGGCTGCTAATCCGGCGATCGGGGTCATCCATTCTCTCAGGGGCAACCCGTTCAGTCGTCGATTCAGAATCCAGAGCATCACCACCATCGACACGACATTCACTCCAACCGTTGCCAAGATCAAACCGGGTGCGCCAAAGGGTCTAATCAGGAAAAAATCGAGGACTGCATTCAGAAAAATATTCACGACGCTAATCCGAAACGGCGTATCGGCATCGCCCAGCCCATAGAACACTCGCACCAACACGTCTCGCCCCAGATACACAAACATCCCGACTGAGTAGGCGACGAGAATTGATGCCGTTAGATATGAGGCTTCTAAGTCAAAGGCGTACCGTTCATAGACCACGCGCACAATGGGTAAAGCGAGCGCCATCATCAACGCGCTGAGGGGTAACATGGCGATCGCGGTCATCATCAAACCCTGGCGAATCCGTTGCTTTAGCTCAGCCCAGTTTGTGGGATCTGCCAACCGCGAAAACACAGGCATCAATGGCACCAAAATCATGTTGGATAAGATCCCTAAAGGAGTCATTGCCAGCAAACCGGCGTAGCCCATAGCGGAAACTGCCGCCTCTGCATTGGGCAAAAAGGATGCAAAGAACATATCCGTCCACACGTTAATTTGCAGCATCCCTGACGAAAAGGTGGCAGGACCCATAATTTTGAGAACATCCTGCACTTCGGGTCGGCGAAAATCGAACCGGGGGCGAAACCCACCCAACCCCTCTTTCCACTGCACCGGAATCTGCACCAACCACTGCAACACCGCCCCTGCCACCGTTGACGAGGCAAGAACAACCCCGCCTATCACCGCATATTCAGGCGACGTGATCTGTGCGCCTAACACCCACCCTAACCCACCCAACCCAATCAGCACCGTTATGCTAGACAGCAACGGGCTAATGGAGGGCAACCAATACATATCAGCGGCGTTGAGTGTGCCAAAGCCAATGCCAATCAGCCCTGCTAGGGTTGCCATCGGAGCCATGATTTTGAACTGTTGAATGGCAAGCTCGCGGGTTAGAACTAAGTTTTGATAGCCTGCGGGCGTGACCCCTCTCGCGGCGGCTTGGTCGGCGGTGGCAAACAAGCCTGGGGCTACCAAGTGCATCAGCGGATCGGCAAAAATGATCAGCCCGATCGTGACGAGCAACAGCAACCCAACCACGAGGGTGGTAATTGACTCGACAATGGGTGCGATTTCTTCTCGTTTGCGTTTGGAGACGGCACTGACGATCGCGCTATGAAAGGGACCATTGATGCCGCCCAGCAAAATCAGCAAAAAGCCAGGAATAATGTAAGCAAAGTTGTAGGCACCGGCTACCACTCCCGCGCCAAATGCAGCGGCGATCGCCTGCTGCCGCAACAAACCCACCACTTTGCTAATGATCGTGGCGATCGCCACAATTCCGGCGATACCTGCTAAGGAGCGAGTGGGCTTTTTAGAATCGGTCACACAACTACATCAGAAAAGAGCATCCCCTATTTAAGCGTGAATTGAGGTGCAGTGACTGATCGGCGAGAAATAGAGGGCTGAATAGAACTTCAGTACTATTTTGGGGTATTGTATGTTTAATCGTTTTATTCATTCGCGCGCTTTGTTTTCTGAGCGCGATCGCGTAGGATAGCGACCATGCGATTTGTTTTATCATCTTTTGTTATCTGATCTCTAGGACGCGCCATGAGCGTTGAGCAAACCACTCAATTGATTCAGTTAATTCTCAATTCGGTGTTGATGAGTGTTGCTTGCGCTCTGATGTTGAGTAGTGTGACAGCGCGCCATGCCGCGATCGGCGATCGCCTAGAAGAAAGTCGTCAAGATGAGCGGCTCAACACTAATCTCGATCGCACCCGCCATTCTCCCCTGTCCAGACGGCAATTGCGCCGCTTGCAACAGCGTTACAGCATCAGTCGCTACAGCGTGTTAACGGCTTATTATGCCTTACTTTTTTCCACCCTAAGCTGCTTTGCTTTGGCTGTGCGGGGCATTTTGGACTGGAACTGGCTGATCTCCGTTGCCCTCGGAATTTTTGTATTCGGGACTGCTGCACTGCTAGTTTCCGTCGGCTTGATGCTGATAGAGATCCATCTCAGCGATTCTGCAAAGCCAATCCCTTACGGGAATCGCCCATTCCTTGATGAATTCAGCCATCCGGGGTGTTGGGAAAAACAGTCGCGCCTGCGTTCCCCCTCTCGCCGCCCGGTTAAAAAATCCTTGAGCGCACTGGGTCAGCGGGTCAAAGTGGGGTAACCACCTCTTCTCCGATTTCTTTACAACGCTCTTGACAACGAGTTACCTCGACGGCTAAGGCTTGAGATTTTTCAGTTCTTCTTGGGCGATCGCATACCACACCTGCCCAAAAGTTTTAGGACTCAAGGTTTTGCCTTTCTGATCGGGAAACAGATCCCCAAATCGCTTATTCACCAGCACATTTAGCTCCCGCGCATTCAGGCTAGCCCCATTGCCTGGAGCTAACCACGCATCATAATTCGATCGCTGATAGGTGCCCAGTTTCCCCCGCATCTCTGGGCTGAGGGCTTCTAGCTTGCTCAGCAGATCAATTCCCACACTTGCCCAATCGTCTTGTCGGTCAGGTTGGCTCGATTCATTCACTGGTTTTCCCTTCAAGTCGGGACGGCTCGCATAAAAAACCTCATCAGTCAGATCGCTGACGAATTGAAAGTTAACGCCCAACTGCTTTTGGCGTTCTTTAAGGGAGTCCAAAGTTACTTTTTCAGGATAGCCGGATTCGCGAGTGGGCTGAGTCGAACTGGCTAAATCTTTCGAAACAGCCGTGCTGGCATTTGTGGCGGGAGTTTTCGGAGGCAAAGGCTGGGTTTGCACCCAGTTGAGGGTGCGGAAGGAGACCGCGATCGCCAGCAACACCACGCCGCCAACGAGTAAGGCGGAGGATCGGAAGTTTCCGGCTGACTGCTTTTGTGCCTTTGGCTTTTTGCGATAGTTCTGCGGCGCTCGCCCAGGCTGCGGCGACTCGGAAACAGATTGGAGCGAGGGCTGTGCCAGCAATGCCACATCAAATGGTCGATCTCTGGCGGGAGCAGAAGATGGCAACGGGGGCGAAGTGGGAGTTCCCCAGCCCTGCCGAGGAGAAATCTGAATCTGAGGTTGCGGCATGGAGGCTGCTACTGGAGCAGATTGCAGGGATTGGCTGGAGTGAATAATGGCAGTAGCGATCGGTTCTAGCGCTCTAGAAACTTGAATGGCTGACCCCCATCGCTTTTGAGGATTGGCGTGGAGCATTTGCTTCAGTATCCGCGCAAAATCGGGCTGCAAGTCAACTTCAACATCCCAGTCCAAAGTTCGTGTGCGGCGGTTGTATAGCTCCTGTGGTTCTTTGCCTATAAGCAGGGCGATCGCACTCGCCGCTAAAGAGTAGAGATCGGCGCTAGGCGATGGCTTGCCGCCATTGTGCAATTCTGGCGCTTCATAGCCGTCGCCAATAGTCACATCGGGCGGCAATGGATGAAGTTGCAACTGGATAACGAGTTGCTTGACCAGACCAAAATCAATCAAAACGGGCAGTTGATCGTGATGCCGCAAAATCAGACTGTGGGGCGAAATATTTTGATGGATCAACCCAGAACGATGCAGATCCGTCAACACGGGCAGCGATCGCAGCAGCAAGTGCATCACTTCCGCCTGAGAAAAACTCTGCCCTTCCGCTTGGCGCTCGGTCAAGAGCGCCCCATAGCTTTTACCGACGATGTAATCTCGCACCAAGTAAAGCCGATTTTCTTGAGCAAATAAAATATTGAACCGAGGAACTTGAGGATGCTGCAATTCATAGAGAACGGCGGCTGATTGGTGAAACGACTGTCGCCGCATTTCCAGCAAATCAGCATTGTGATCCGGCGGTGCAAACTCTTTAACAATGCATCGTTCTTCAAAGCGTTTTTGATCTTGCGCCAGATACGTTAAGCCAAAACGCCCTTGTCCCGCCAGACCTGCAATGCAGTAGCGGTTAAACAAAAGGCTTCCAGGGGGCAGTGGATCGTGCATAAATTAGCCAATAGGTCATGGTCACTCATCCATGAATAGCAAAATTATAGGACATATGTACTAAAATGTTTCTACACTTTAGCAAATTGTTGATGAATTGTGGCAACGGATGAATAGGTTATGCCGTTTTGAGTTTTGTAAGTCCTTCGGACTGGCTTTGCCAACGCGTAGCGTCTCCGCAGGAGATATTTTGAGTTTTGAGTTTTGTAAGTCCTTCGGACTGGCTTTGCCAACGCGTAGCGTCTCTGTAGGAGATATTTTGAGTTTTGAGTTGCAAGACAAAAAAACATTGCCGCCTCCAGCAGATCATCTGTTGCGTTTCAATTTCAAATTGGTATTAGGAAACAAAAATCTTTGAGAAAAAAGGAATGTGGCAATGGAGGGTTATTGCCTTGACCCTTCCTCATACTCCCCTAGCACAGCTTTCTACAGGAATCCGGCGGGGGTTGCCTCAATTCTCTGGAACTGCACTTGGGTGGACAGTCATCTCGTCATCGACGGCTAGATCCAGCGTGTAGCTGATTGGATTTTGGCTGTCTGAGGCGATCGTAATTTCGTGTAGTCCGGTTTCTGTTAATTTGCCTGACCAAGTTGTATTGGCAGAATCTTCTAACAAAGCGCTGGCTTTGCGGCTAGGTGGATACACCGAAAGTCGGGTGGAGCCTGCTGCCTGAAGCTTTAATTGCAGCGCTTGATTTTGGCTGAGGCTGGCGAGATAGGCTTTGCTTTGTCCGGGTTTTAGGGTGCCGCTGACTTGATGGCTAGACTGCTCTGCGGGAAACTTGATCCGCTCTAGGGCATCCCCCGATCGCAGCGCATTCAGTTTATCCACCGCGATCGCCTGCCACACCTGCCCGATCGGTTGATTTAACAGGTTTCCCTGACGCGACACTGCGGGAAACCAATGAAAAAACTGGGCATCGGTTAAATCATTCAGGGCGCGGCTGCTAAGGTTTAGCTGGGCTGCCGCTGCTTGGCGATCGCGCACGTCTCCGTCGGTGTATTGTCCCAACCGCGATCGCGCTTCTGAACTCAACCCTTGCAACTGCTCCAACCATTCAAGCGCCAACTGATCCCATTCTGTTCTCAACTCGCTATCTGCGGCTCTCGTGCCCAGTTTTTGACCGTTTAATTCTGGATGTTTCGCATAAAACGTTTGATTGACCAAATCAACCCAAAAAGGGCTATCAATGCCCAACTGCTCTCGACGTTTTTGAATCTGCTGCTTGCGCGACTGCTCCGATTGAGAGAAATTTATGCCTGGTTGGGGTTGGGCGATCGCTTGAGTGGATGGCTTTGCTGGGTTTCCCCTGGAACGGATAATTTCTGGTAGTTTCGACTTCAATGCCGGGGCAAGCCACTTGACTCCAGCCCACCAGCCGACCCCAATCATGCTGAACAACAGCACCAGTCCAGCCAGCGATCGCCTCATGGGAGATGGCTTTCTAACAGCGGGCTTTTGGGGTTTGGGCGCAGGGTGCAACACGGGCATTGTTTGGGCACGCGCCGGAGACACCACCCGTGTTGCGAGATCGGGTGTGAAGGCAGGAATGAATGAATTGTGGGGCTGAATGCTGGGTTTGAATTGGATCGCGTTTCCCAATGCCTGCATCACTTCCGGGGCGGATTGATAGCGCCGACCGGGGTAAGGATCGAGCATTTTGGTCAGCACGTTGGTTAATGGGGGGCTGAGGTTGAGCGATCGCTGCCAGCGAGTGCGATCGCCCTTGGCGGTAAATAATATCTGGGGTTCTTGCCCGGTCAGCAACACTAAACTGGTGACCGCCAACGCATACAGGTCACTATGAGGATGCACTTCACCGTGGTCTAGCTGTTCTGCCGGAGCATAACCAAGCTTGCCCAATCGGGTGATGGCTCCAGGCTGCACCACCGGAACCTCCACGCGCTGGCTAATCGATGCCACCCTGGCGGCAACCTGTTTAACGCCGCCATAGTCAATCAAAACGGGCAGGCGATCGCTTTGGCGCAAAATCAAATTATCAGGAGAAATATCACGGTGAATCACTCCGGCAGTGTGGATATAATCCAGCACGGGCAAAAGCTGGCGTAAAAGATCGGTAACTTCTGCTTCTGAAAAGCTTTGTCCTTGCTGTTGGCGAGCCTGCGAAATCTCCTGATAGGTTTGCCCTTCTACGTAATCTTGCACCAAAAATAGGCGATCGCGCCCCTGCCACTCTGCCCGAAACAATTCCCGAAATCGCGGAATTTGCGGATGCTGAAGTTGATATAGCGTTCCGGCTTCTCGCGCAAACAGTTCTTCTGCCTTCTGGAGGGCTGCGTCCCCTTCCACTTGGGGCGCAAATTCTTTTAGCACACACGGCTCGTTAAACCGATTAGAATCTTGCGCCAGGTAAGTGCGCCCAAATCCACCCTGCCCCAGTTCACTCAACACCTGGTAACGCCAGCCCAAAAGACCTGCCATTGGTTTTGGAGAGACTTGAACGGGCAAGGATTCTCCGCAGAGGCGACAAAATCGACTATCTGCGGCGTTGAGGTGGTTTTGGCTACAGTAAAACGTCATAGATCAGCAATGGCTCAATGAAAGCAACAGCCAGATAACAGCCTATCAATTCATCTCTAAAACAATCTTATTCAAGAGAATCTGAGGTCGTCTCTATTGCCTCCGCTGAAGTCATTTTGGCTGAAGTCATTTCGGCTGAAGTCATTTCGGCGGCGGGCTGCTCGTCTATTCTAGCGATCGCGTCCCAATCTTCCGCTAAATCATGTTCCACTTCCCGGTCTGATTCAGTGGCTATGTTTACGGTTGGCGAAGGGGCAGTTTCTTCATTCATATCGGCGATCGCCGCAACCGCAGCAACCGCCGCGATTTCTTCAATTTCACCCATCAACTCTTCTGGTGTTGCATTCTTTGCCTCAACCCTATCCTTCGTCTCAGTGATCCGGCTTGCCGCCGAATCCCCTAAAAATTCAGGCAAAAGCTGACTGACAGGCAAACCCAGGCTCGTAAAATCTTGAGCAATTTGCGCTACAGGATAAGGTTCCGTGTTGGCAAAGGCAAAATCACTGGTTAGCATCACGCTGGCAACACTCACGGGCACCTGAAGAAACAAATGGCTGCCTAGAAACGCGATCGCGGCGACTAGCAACCCTAGCCCATGCGATTCGATCGAAAACGGGACGGCGGCGGCTCCAATCGGCGCAAAAACGTAAAGCTGCCGCAACATAATCGCCCACAAAATCGCAACCACCACCGCTAACAATCGATTCGGCAATGATTTAAATCGGGTCAGCAGTTGCCGCTGTGGCAGAGTCAGACTCTCTGGCTTGAGCGCGATCGCCAAAAGACTAAAAATGTAAAACGGACGCTGCCATTGCATCCATAGAATGGGCACAATGCCAACGATCTCGACGAACGCTAGCTCTAGCCAAATTGAAAAAATGGGATCTCCCACGGCTAGACCTAAAAAGCACAGTTCTAGCCAGACTGGCAAAGCTGCCAAGCCAGCTAGATGTATCCAAAGGTAAGGGTCAGACCAAAAAGAGCGCATAGCTATTATGGAGCAGGTAAATCCATGCCCCAGTATAGAACTTGCCTGCCCTCCCTAAAGAGTTTTTTGAAATTAGCCATCGAAAACCCGTATGCATCCTGTGTGAGCCGATCTTGTGAGTGCCCTTATCGGCAGCAGCCCCAAGATCGGCTCTCCAGATGTTTTGCGGAACAAGCTCTAAATAGAAGAAACCCGTCGCCCTTTCAAGGCTTGCAACTGCTCTAAAAGAGAATTGGTTTCTGCTTGAAGATGGAGAAACTTGGCTTGCTGATCAACTTGATACAAGCTTTTCATCGTTTTTAGAAGGCGAACTTGATGCTCTACATCAGCGAGTTCATGGCTAACACTCGGCTCAAGCAGGGCGATCGCCGATTTGTTTTTATTGGGAAAATTATCAGTCATCACCGTTCTGACTACTCTAGTATTTGTACTCATCAACACCACATCGATCATCTTAACCCGAACTTTACAAGAAGATAGTAGACAAAAAATAGATTTTGATAGGAATTTGGATTGGAGATTGTTTAGATTGGCTGAAGTAACGATGTAATCAAGGTAAGCTAGGATTCAAACAGACTGTATTAGTTTGTCATTCCTTTACCGCGATCGCCGCATTACTTCAGTGACTTTGAGTTTTTCTGTTGGTTCCCACCGTTCTACCCAATCTCACACCGACCCTCAGACTGGAGGATGGCGTGGACTGATTGAAATGTACCGTCCTTACTTGCCTGTGACTGAGCAAACTCCAGTGGTCACTTTGCGAGAAGGCAACACTCCGTTGATTCCTGTTCCGGCGATCGCTGCCGAAATTGGGCGACAGGTGCAGGTGTGGGTGAAATACGATGGCTTAAATCCTACAGGTAGCTTCAAAGACCGAGGCATGACCATGGCAATCTCGAAGGCGAAGGAAGCCGGAGCAACAGCGGTAATTTGCGCTAGCACCGGCAATACCTCCGCAGCGGCGGCGGCTTATGCCCGACGGGGAGGGATGCGGGCTTTTGTGGTGATCCCCGATGGATATGTAGCGTTGGGTAAGCTCGGTCAAGCGCTGATTTATGGGGCTGAAGTCCTGTCCATCAAGGGGAACTTTGACCAAGCATTGAAGATTGTCCGAGAGATGTCTGTACATTATCCCGTGACCCTAGTTAACTCGGTGAATCCCTATCGGTTAGAGGGTCAAAAGACCGCCGCTTTTGAAATTGTGGACGTGCTGGGCGATGCACCTGACTGGCTCTGCATTCCGGTGGGCAACGCTGGCAATATTTCGGCGTATTGGATGGGCTTTTGTCAATATCACCAACACGATCGCTGCACCCAACTTCCCCGAATGATGGGCTTTCAAGCGGCGGGAGCCGCGCCGCTCATTTCTGGTCAGCGTGTGGATCATCCAGACACGTTGGCGACGGCGATTCGGATTGGCAACCCGGCAAACTGGGAAAAGGCGATCGCCGTTCGAGATGCGAGCCAAGGTGGCTTTACTGCCGTCACCGACGAGGAAATTCTTGCTGCCTACCGGATGCTGGCATCCCAGGAAGGTGTTTTCTGTGAACCTGCCAGTGCCGCTTCTGTGGCAGGGTTGCTCAAGGTAAAAGATCAGGTGCCCACAGGAGCCACGGTGGTCTGTGTGCTGACGGGCAACGGCTTGAAAGACCCAGATGCGGCAATCACTCACAGCAACAACCCCTTGAGACCCTGCATTGAGCCTGATATTGAAGCGGTCGCGATCGCCATGGGATTTTAATGACCGTGTTTTTTCATAAAGACGAACCACTCGAAGCCATCGGCGATCGCATCTTAGCTGCCACCTGGGAAGCGTTTCCAAATTTGGCACGGAATCAAATCGCGCTGACCTGGTTAGCATATGACTTGCCCGCTCCAATCAATACAGGCGGCGCACTCACTCCAGAGGAATTTTGGAAATATTCGCCTCGCGGCTACAGCTATCGCGGCGTGGAATCAATTTATCCTGCTAGCGTGGTCAAGTTGTTTTATTTGGTGGCGATACACGAATGGTTAGAGCGGGCTATGGTGCAGCCCTCAGCCGAACTCGATCGCGCCATCCGCGACATGATTGTGGATTCCAGTAATGATGCCACTGGCTTAATCGTAGATGTATTAACGGGCACGACCAGTGGACCAGAACTAGCCTCCAGTCCCTTTTCAACGTGGCAGCAGCAGCGCCATTTAGTTAATCGTTATTTTCAGTCTTTTGACTGGGAAGAATTGAACACCATCAATGTTTGCCAAAAAACCTGGTGCGATGGACCCTATGGGCGGGAACGCGCTTTTTATGGCGAGATCATGGAAAACCGCAACACACTCACCACGATCGCCACGGCACGATTGCTACACAGCATTGTGGGGGGTGTAGCGGTGTCGGCGGCGCGATCGCAGGCGATGCTGACCTTACTCCGGCGATCGTTGCACCCAGACGATCTATTAGCCGACCCAGAAAATCAAGTGACAGGGTTTTTAGGGGGCGGCTTACCCATCCACGCTTGCGTTTATTCTAAAGCGGGACTGATGAGCCGCGTTCGGCATGATGCCGCTTATATTGAACTGCCCGATTGCAATCCCTACTTGTTGGTTGTGTTCACCGAGGGCAAAGAACATAGCAACAACGAAACTATTTTGCCGTTTGTCTCTCAGCGGGTTGCTAAAGCCATGCGATCGCTTTCTGCCTAGCTTTGAGCCACGTTTGCGATATAAAAAAACAAGGCGCTGAGGGCAACGGTTTGGGTAGGCGCTGCCATGTTCTTTTAAACTGCCAAATGCGATCGCTGCTCCCTTTTCCCATCAGCCCTTATTTTCAATTCCAGGCTAGCTCCTCTAACAGGTCTTGCGTCAATAGATGATCTGAGATTTCTCTTGTACGTCTCTCTCGCAAGACTTGCGCAAGAAACTATTGAAAATTTTGGTGGCAAGCTTGGGTACTTGGATGATTTTCTCCTAAACTCTGCCACAAGATGTCTACCCCTCGCAAGTACAACGGTTCCGCCGCTCCATACCGTCTGTGAACATCCAAGTAATAGCCTGCCCGAATCAGCAACAATGCCCAGTCGTTTGTCTCTAAGATTCTAGCGTCCGGCAGGGTGGAGATCGCCTGCACATGGGGCACCAGTTGCCCCCAGATCCCCCAGTTCTCCAATTTTTTCACATCGGGAAACATCGCATTCAGTCCGGCGATGGCACGCTTCATCCAAGTCTGGCGTTCCGCTTCACTCAACCGCTGCCAGATCACTGCCTGCACCATGCGGTGAATGCTGTAGCTTGCCGTCTCTGGCTCTCGCTGAATCAGGGAAAACTTTGCCAGGTCTGCCAACTCTCGGCTAGCAACAATTCATTGGTGGAGTCCGCTAAACCAAATTTCTCGGCACAAACCAGCAACAATTGTTCGGCAATGTCATCGGCGGCTAGCACGGCGATCAACTGCAAAATCGGCACGGAGGCAGGCGATCGCTGTTCCACTTGCTCAAAGTTCAACAGCCAGGGGGTGGCAACGGATTGGCGATAGTCTCCAGTTTCGGGCAAGCCTTTCTCTAGCAAGACCAAGCGCTGTTTCTGGTAGTAATGCCAATACACCGCAAACGATACGCCCATCTGGGTAATATAGGCAGCAGCTTGTTCCAATGCCAGCGGCGATCCGTCTAATTCCCGCACCAGGGCGTTGACAGCGACGAGTTCAGCGGCATCCAGATCGGGGCGATTGGTGCGATCGCGCAAAAAGGCGATCGACTCTTCCAGTGAGAATTTTTTCACCGCGATCGGGGTTTTAATGCCCAAGCTCGTAAATCGCGGTGCCCGTGACGTGAGCAACATCCGCCCCTGGGGATTGCGCGGTAACTGTAAGAATTCCCATCGCTTCGGGAAACTTCACACCTATTTTGGCGACGATCGCTCCGGCGATCGCGCCACTTGCGATTCCAAGATTGCGCCATAGAGCGGACTGGTTTGCATCAGTTCCTCGTGGGTTCCCTGTGCCATTAATTGCCCTTTGTCCATCAGAAAAATGCGATCGGCGTTTTGCACAGTGCTGATGCGTTGAGCGACGACGAAGGTAACGCAGGCGCGGCGACGCATCAGGTCATCTAGTGCCGCCTGAATTTGGGATGCGGTCTGGGCATCGACTGCCGAGGTGCTGTCATCCAAAATCAGAATGCTGTAGTCGGTCAGCAGAGTTCGGGCGATCGCCACCCGCTGCTTTTGTCCGCCCGACAACCCTACGCCCCGCTCTCCCACAATCGTTTCGTAGCCATCGGGCAGGGCGGCAATAAAGTCGTGGATTTGCGCCGTGGTTGCTGCTTCAATTACCTGCTCTAAGGTGGCGTTGGGTTTGGCGTAGGCAATATTTTCCCGCAGGGTGCCCGAAAACAGCGTCGTTTCTTGAAAGACAATGCCAATGTGCGATCGCAAGCTTGCCAGGGTCAAATCTCGCACATCCCGCCCATCCATTCGCACGGCTCCGGTGGTCACATCATAAAAGCGCGGAATCAGGTTCATAATCGTGCTTTTGCCCGAAGCCGTCATGCCCAACACGGCGATTAGTTCTTTCGGTTTCGTCTCAAACGACACATCTTTGAGCGCTTCAGTCGTTGCTCCCGGATAGCGAAACGAGACATTTTCAAAGGTGATTCTGCCGCTACAGATTTCAAATGGCGCGGCACCAGGGCGATCGCGAATTTCCACTTTGGCATCCACCACTTCATACACCCGCTCCGCCGAAGCCGCCGCCTGGGCGATCGCCGGTGCCGCAAAGCCAATCAGCAAAATCGGCTGCAAGATCACCAGCAAATAGGAGTTAAACGCGACCAGTTCACCAATCGAAAATTTGCCGCCAATCACCTGAGTCCCGCCATATCCGAACACGACCAAAGTGACCAAATTACTCAACAAAAAAATCACCGGAAACGTGTTGTGAATCGCCCGAATAGTTTTCATATTCGCCGTCACGAGCGCCTCATTCAACGTCGTGTAGCGTTGCGCTTCGGTAGACTCCCGCACAAACGCCTTCACCACCCGCACGCCCAACAAGTTTTCTTGCAAAATCGCATTCAGGTCGCTCAATTGTTCTTGCACCTGACGAAACAGCTTGCCATTGCGCATCAGAAATCGAGCTAACAGCCAACCCGCCATCGGCACAACCGTCAGCGTAATCAAGGCTAGCTGCCAGTTCATCACCAGCAAAATCACCGCAATCGTCACCAAGGTCACCACGGAGCTAAGCACCTGAATCAGGCTGGTGCCCAAAAACGTGCGGATTTGTTCAATGTCACTGGTCACACGGGTGAGCAATTGCGAGGTTTGTGCTTGATCGTGATAGCTAAAACTGAGGGTCTGAATTTGGCTAAAAATTCGGTTTCGCAAATCGTAGGCAACTCCTTGAGAGGCGGCTTCTGCCCAAAAGCTCTGCCCAAAGTTGAATACGCCACGGGCGATCGCGGTCACCACCATTGCCGCCGCGCTATACAACACAATTTGCAGATCTTGTTGGGCAATCCCCTGATCAATCCCCCAGCGAAACAGTTGCGGAGTCACTGCATTCGCCGCCGTCAACAGCAGCAGGCTAAAGAATGCGCCGAGCGATAACCAACGGTAAGCCCTCAAACTTTTTAGCACCCGCTGAAGCGACTGCATCGAGGAATCTTGACGGTCTAATTGCTGCATGGCGATCGCGGAGCCTCACGTTCTTAAAACGAAGCTCCTTTAACTTATCAGTCTATGCCAGACTTCGCCTGTTGAATTGTGGCTAGACCGAGGCGTTTCACGCTCCTTGCTCGTGTTTAGACTTTCAACCAGTGGTCTTGAATCAAGACTGTGCGAACGTACAATAACAGTGAATGATGGAGAGTAACGGAGTCGAACCGATGACCTCTGCGGTGCGATCGCAGCGCTCTACCAACTGAGCTAACTCCCCCGGTAAATATTCAGGCTTAGCTATATTATCACTGACCAGGCGGGAAGCGATTTAGGGCTATGAGCAAGATGGGATTCTAAGCCGCCACGCGATCGTAGGTTTGGCGAACGCGGTCTAGCTCCAAGTCAGAGAGGTAATCCACCGTCCAATTGGCGCAACGTTGCAGCATATGAAACGGGTAAGTATTGGCAACCCCGACGACCGGAATACCTGCTTTTTTGGCGGCTGTGATTCCAGAAAATGTGTCTTCGATCGCCAAGCAATTCGCGGGCGCTAAATTGAGCGCTGGATAGAATTCATTCAGTCGTTTCACCGCCAAAAGATAGCCATCGGGTTCTGGCTTACTGGGAACTCGTTCATCACCCGAAATAATCACCGGAAACTCATCAGTCAATTCAGCCCGTGCCAACACGGTTGCGACTTCCGATCGCCGTGCCCCAGTGACCATCGCAACTTTGAGTTGTGCTGCGTGAATGTTAAACAAAAGGTCGGGCAAGCCTGCATAAATCGGCAGTTTTTCCAAATTGGCGAGTTCTTGCTGATAGGCACTAGATTTGCGACTAATCAATCGATCCAGGTTTGCATCCGATAAAATTCTGCTGCGGCTGGCAAATAAATCGGTGAGGCAAGCGCGATCGCTGCGTCCTAAACAAATTTGGCGCAGTTCTCCGCGTTTGGGTCGCAAATTTTCTTCAATCAACAACTGATCGATCAGCTTGTCATGGATTGCCTCATCGTTAATGATGACACCATTAAAATCAAACAGAATGGCTTTCAGCATCTTCAGCAACAGTAATATCCTTCCATAGTGCAACCTACCACAATCGCAGAGGCTCAATTTCATCACTGAAAAAACCATCTGTTTACTATTTAGGGCGGCGATGCTTCGGTTTTAACACTCTCGACTCGATCTCAAACGGCGGAATGTCTTCCAGTTCCGCATCCACCAAGTTGTATTGCTCACACACCAGGCTGAGGCGGCTTCCCGGCGTTTTCACCGGATTCACGGAATGAGTTAAGTCGCCTTGAAACCAGAGGAGCTTACTAGGCTGTGGCTTAATCTGCCCCACTTGTTGCCGATGGTTTCGCAGCACCAGTTCACCGCCCTCAAGCGCGTCCGGCACCTGCACATACAGCACACTGACCATCGCTGGTGGATCAATGGTTTTGCAATAGGAGCGCAAGGAGCGATCGATATGCGGATCAACGCGGGAGCCTTGTTTGAGCAACAGCGGATTCAGGTAAAAGGCATTGCAGTTTGGCTCTAGCGCTAACGCCAGGTAAGCACTGAAAAACGGAAACTGGCGTTCTACTTCGGCACGCTGCGATCGCTGAAAGACGATTGAAAACCCCTTGGTGCCCACAAAATCGCGGTTGAGATTATTCACTGCAAAGTAAGGACACGCCAAAATCTCGCCCACCAAATCGTGAAGATAAGCGGCAGAAAATGCATTCGACTGTTGACGGTAGTAGCTCACGGTTTTGGAAAATTGGACATTGATTGCGCCCCCGTTTGGAATGCTAGCATTTGCAGCATTGAATTGATGCCGATGCCAGAGTGTGTAAGCATGATAAAAACTAGGTGGGCTGGTTTTCCCGGTGATTTCGGGTCACCTTCGATTCAGGATATTCGATTCAGGATAACTATGGACGTAGCGAGGGTCGGGGGATGAACTTCTGGGATGTTGAGGTGGGGGCGATTTCCTTAGATCCAGAAACCTATCGGCGCGTCGTGCAATCGTCTTCTGGCGGATTGATTGCCTTAGGAGTGCTGCTGTTATCGGGTTTCTCTGAAGCGATCGCCCAAGGAATTGTGCTATTTGTCAACCGAGTGAAACCGCTGCGGTTTGTGCTAAGTTTGGCGATCGCGTCAATTTTGTTCGTCTTCGGCTTTCTGTTTTGGGCAGGTAGCACCTGGATGGTGCTCAAAATATTTTTTAATACCTTTGTCCCCTTCGCCCAACTCGTGATCACGCTTGCCGTATCCTTTGCGCCTAAAGTCTTTAGCATCTTTATTGCGCTGCCTTATCTGGGGGTTCCCCTTTCTATCATCCTTTCCGTTTGGAGCTTTCTCGCATTCTTGGTCGGCATTCAAGCCACACTGGGTTTAGATTTGTGGCAAGGATTTTGGTGTGGTGTATTGGGCTGGGCAGTGCTGCAAGTATTGGAACGAACCATCGGGCGACCCGTGACCCGTCTGGGACGGTGGATTCGCAACTCTGCCGCAGGAGTGTCGCTGGTGACTGATTTGAAAGATCTAGAGCGTATCATTGAACAGGGGCGGCGATCGTGAGCAACCGTAAAATCTCTCGCTGGATTGGGCTAGGTTTCTTTGCCCTCGTCCTCACCTTGGTTATCGGATTTAGCACCGTGATTCAGGGCATTTGGCTCACAATCACCCTCACCCTAGCGGGCTTAGCCGCAACCTGGAACTTTTCCTTACAAATTATTTTCATCCTATTCATCACCCTCATGTTTGCCGGATTGCTGATTCCCTTGGAAGCGTTGGGGTGGTGGGCAGGCTGGTATGACGATGACTTAGATACCGCAAGCTACCCCGGCACTTTAGAAGAGCCAATTCCTGAAAACACTGACATTCGCAACTATGTGATCTATTTGGATGGGATCTGTCAATCCCATTCCCAATATCTACCCGAAGTGGAAATTTTTTTGAATGAGTTAGCGATCGCTCTCCCCGATGACATCGCCCTCATTCGCGGTCTGATGCCTTACAGCGTTCTTAACAAGCCCCTGACTGAAGATCGCTGGCTATCTTTCCTCTGGCGCAAAGCCGACCACTATCAAATGACCGCGTCCGGGGGCATTTTTGGTCTCCTAATTGGAGTCACAATCAACATTCGCAACACGTTGATTGTTGGCGTAGCAGCCGATCAGCGCTATGGACCGATCTACAACCAGGCAACTGCTCAAATGATTTACGATAGCTTGATTCATCATGGCTATTGGCGAGGATGTGGCATCCCCATTACGATTTTGGGCTACAGTGGCGGGGGACAAATGGCGGCGGGTGCGGCTCCCTATTTAAAGCGAGCGCTACAAGCCCCGATCGAGTTAGTGTCTTTGGCAGGGGTCATCAGCGGCAATCACAATCTGCTGGCGGTGGAGCATCTGTATCACATCGTGGGCGACAATGATTGGGTCGAGAAACAAGGTCCAGTGGTCTTTCCGCGCCGTTGGAAACTGCTGTTTTTGTCTTATTGGAATCGGGCAAAAGCACGCGGCAAGATTAGCTTTATTTCTCTAGGTCCCGTGGGGCACAATGCTGCCAAGGGTCCCTATGGCGCAGAAGCACGCCTGCCAGATGGAAGAACGCATCTTCAGCAAACCGTTGAAGTGATTTCTGGCATTCTGAAAGGGTCTTCGGCGGCGGTGTCGGCGGCTAGGGCAACCACCCCCAGTCACTATGAGTTATATCAACAAGCTGCTTTTAATCGACCGGAGTTCTACCCGCTGGGTCAGTCGGTTGATCGGGATCTCTATCGGGCGATCGCGCCTTGGATGGGACGATTGATTCTCCCTACTCCTCAAGAGCGCTACACCTTGCGAGGAGTCTGGTTTGAAGTCCATCACGCCCCAGCAGAGTATCAGCATTTAATCGGAACGGTTATTCCCCTCTGCTGGAGCCGCGATGCCGCCACTCAGCAATTTGTGAAGACCACAACCAAAGCGGTGCATTTTAGCCAAGAAGCCGAAGATAGCCAGCGGCAAGGTGTGATTCACCCCGATCGCCTGAATCATTGGCAGCAGGTTGATCCATTAGAATCGCTGGCAGGCGCGCGACCCAACGATGATGTCATCGTGGCGTTGATCGACTTTGTAGAGGTGCAATCCACAGATCACAGCCAGGAGGACTATCCCGCTTATGGGCTGCGGATCAACCAAGAACCCTTGCAAATCACTGGGCGCTATTATGGGCTAGTCAAAATTCTTCAGGGTGCCGAACTTCAATCTCAAGCAGCCGTAGAAACCTTAGCGATCGCCAATGCAGCTTCACCGCCGAGCTTGGCTGCTCCTGCCATTCAAGCCTCTCGACTCTTTCGGGTGGCTCACTACGATCGCGCCACTCACCAATTTGACGGCGTTGAAGAAATCGTTTCCTTTCCCCAAGTGGTTTGGTCTCAATATGGCAGCTACCCCTCCACAACCTGCGGTATTGAAAAAAACCCGCTGAATGAGGCGGGATGGTATATCTACGGCGCGAAAGATGCTAACGGAGTCTTTATTGTGCAGGCGATCGTGCCCCGCGATCTTTTCCGCCTTTCCCCCGATCAAGTCATCGTCGGCAAACCAGAATCTTGGCGCTACCTGAAAAAACAAGCATGGCAAGTCAAAGGAAAAAAAGGACAAATTAAATCGGTACTGTTGGTAGGGGAGAAGAAAACAGAGATCAGGGAACAGAGCACAGAAGAGGCAATACCGGGGCATAACCTGAAACTTGAAACCGTTCGGCTGAGCGCTCCCGTCGCAGCCCGCAGTCTCGAACCTCTATCGCCTTCGCAATTTTGGAATGAAGGCGATCGCGCCCTTGTGCTTCATGTTTACGGCGGCATTGGGGGCAAAAACCGAGAACCTGCGGCAAGAACCCCTATTTTCTTTGGGCATTTTGCCTATGGCGTGGCAACAGTGGTGCGGGAGCCATTGGCGGATGAACTGATGTTTGACATTCAGTACTATCAGGTTTATTCCCATAATATCGATGGCATCGTTGCCGGACGATTTGCCTGGAATCGGTTTATGGGCGATCGCCAGATAGGCTGGTTGGGAAATCGCCCCGTGTGCGATGTGCTGATTAAATTAGAGTCGTTTACCGGTGCATTTAATGTCTATGGCAGGCAATACTCGGTGCTAAATGTGTTGCTCTATGAGCTTGAGGTGATGATTGCGCGATACCGCATTGGCGATGGCACGGGCGGCACCTATGTCGGACCAGCCCACAATTGCTGTCAGGATTCTAATCAAGCTTTGTATGCGGCACTTAAGCGAGTTCGTAATGCGATCGAATCTGATCCTAAATTCGTTGCAGAACTGCAAGACGACCCCGGTGAGGCAGAGCGGTTTCAGCAATTAGTGAAGCTGACCGAAGGCATTCGGCGAAAACTCTTGCCCTTTGGTTCCGCTCGTGCTGACTGGCAAAACAATGAATTGACTTTAGGGATTAGCCCGGAGGAAGACTTTTTTCAAGGAGTATCGGTGGGTTTGCGAAGCTGGCGAACTCTATTGCCGCGTGTGGCGAGTGAGGCGATCGCCAAACAGTTCCTCGATCAAGGTGCCACCCTATGGGTTTTGCGAACCAACCAAATCGGCGGCAATGATCCCGATATTGAACCGATCGCCCCAACGCAGTTTGGCTGGTAAAACGCTGACTCCCCCACCGCTGGCATTGACTCTGAGCCTGATCTACCCTACAAAAAAGCTGCCATGACTGACAGCCTAAATCAAGTATGAACAAAAAATTGGCGTTGCTGAATGGCGATATGAATTGCCCTCATCCCCAGCCCTTCTCCCTAGGGAGAAGGGAGCCAGAAATCTTGTCCCCTCGCCCGTTGGGAGAGGGCTAGGGTGAGGGCGTATTTCAGAATTCATAGACTGATTCAGC
>JBGSWI010000013.1:0-22340 GCA_041752515.1 Leptolyngbyaceae cyanobacterium
GCCTTGCATTCCATTGGGTTCATTACTTACTGTCAATGTAGGCGGGGTACTTGACCCGGTTACGTGACGATGGGGAGAAGGAAGTCCCCAGAGAGGCTCTCCTCTCAGTCAGAAGGCACAACTTTCACGTCGCACCAACAACCCAATATTCGGGGATACTCATTTCTTCATAGTCAGCCCGTTTTTTGAAATAATCGTCACGCCAATTGGTGCTGACTACCTCAACAATTAGTCTGACGGACTGGGCATTTTCAATAATTGATTCACTCTCCCAGCGCGGCTCATTAGCTAAAAATGCTTGATCTAAAACGATGATGTCTGGTTCGTAGCCAGATTTTTCGTTACCAGGCTTGACAATCGATTCTCTCGGAATTGTCCAGATCCCCCGCTGACCCATTTGGATGATAGTTAGAACTAATTCCTCAATCAGAAAACCCGTCACATTGGAATGGTTTCCAGTCGGCTTTGGCATCTCGACAATCGCCCCATCGTGCAGTTCGTAGCGTCCCCCTGCATAGGGATACCACTCGATAAAATCTTCAAAGGTTGCTGATTTTGTAAAGGCTTGAACCATGATTCACCTTTCTGGTTGGCTCTCTAATTTAGCTGAAGACAAGAAAGTGTTTGGCGGAAAATATTAATTATTGCCTCTCCCCGAAATCTCACCGCTCCTCCCAAAACCAAATCTTGCGGTACTTTACAATAGTATCTCCTTGAAACTGGCTTCTCATCAACTGAATGAAACACCCAAACGCGATCGCGGGTCTACAGCTTCAACCATCGAATAGGACTGTAGCAATGTCAACCCTGGTTGATCTACTGCGCGATCGCGCCTCCCAATACCCAGAGAAAGTAGCCTATACCTTTCTAGAAGATGGGGAGTATGAGGTTAGCCATTTCACCTATCGACAACTGGATGAAAAAGCCAGGGCGATCGCGGCTTATTTGCAAGCCCAACTGAAGATTGGTGATCGCGTCTTGCTGGTGTATCCCCAGGGGTTAGAAGCGATCGCGGCGTTGTTGGGTTGCCTGTATGCCGGGATGATTGCGATTCCTGCCCCGGCACCCGAAACCTCGCGGCTGAAGCGGACATTGCCGAGACTGGAAGCGATCGCAGCAGATGCGGGCGCTTCGTTGATCTTGACCACTGCCAGCCTGCTGACCAAACGGGACGGCAACTTGCGCTTTCAAGCAAAGAGTTTCGTCGGACGGATTAAGGGGCGATCGTCCCTCCTGCTGCACTACTACCTGGCAGCGGCAGAAACCGTTCAAGAAACCTCACCATTGGCTACTCTGCCCTGGGCGGCTACCGAGACTATTCCCTGCCATCTCGCTGCTCAATGGCAAGCACCGGACATCAACGGTGATACTTTGGCGTATCTGCAATATACCTCCGGTTCCACATCCACCCCCAAGGGCGTGATGCTCGACCACGCTAACCTGATGGGTCATTTAGCAGCGCTGCAACAGGCGGTTGGGTATGACTCGAACAGCGTCACCGTCACCTGGATGCCCTACTTTCACGATTACGGACTCGTAGAAGGCATTCTGGAACCGCTGTATAACGGCACTCCCTGTTACTTAATGTCGCCCACCGCTTTTATCAAGCATCCGTTCCGCTGGCTCAAAGCCATTGAGCACTATGGCGCAACCCATAGCCAAGCACCGAATTTCGCTTATGCTTATTGCTTGAAACGGGTAACGCCAGCCGAACGGGACACGCTCGACCTCAGCCAGTGGCAAGCAGCGGGAAATGCGGCTGAACCAATTAACCCAGAGGTGATGGAACAGTTTTGCCAAACGTTTGCATCCTGTGGGTTTCGTCCTCATGCGTTTGCTCCAGCCTATGGATTGGCAGAGGCAACGTTGTTAGTGACGACGAGCCGAAAAGCGGATACTTCGGTTTTTTGCACAATCGATGCAGATGCCCTAGCACAAAATCGGATAGTTGAGACACCAACGGGACAACGATTAGCGGGATCGGGGCGGCTGTTGGCAGAAACCCAAGTGGTGGTTGTCCATCCCGAAACCTTGACTCGTTGTGCCCCTGATGAAGTTGGGGAAATTTGGGTGGCAAGTGTAGGAGTGGCGCGAGGCTACTGGCAGCGTCCCGATGCAACGCAGGAGACATTTTACGCTCATTTAGTCGATACCGGGAAAAGTGCCTTTCTGCGAACGGGAGATTTAGGATTTCTCAAGGATGGGGAGTTGTTTGTGACGGGTCGCCTCAAGGATTTGATCATTATTCGAGGTGCAAACTACTATCCCCAGGATCTTGAATGGGTGGTAGAAAAGAGTCATCCGGCTTTGCGATCGAGCTACGGCGCAGCTTTTGCGATCGAGATTGATGGCGTTGAACAAGTGGTGATTGCGTTTGAGGTCGATCGCAGTGCCAGTAAAAATCTGGATGTTGATGAAGTAGTCGGTGCGATTCGCAATGCTGTAGCGGAACATTACGAGTTACCGATTTATGGCATCGTGCTGCTAAAACGAGGCAGCATTCCCAAAACGTCGAGCGGCAAAATTCAGCGGCAGGCGTGTCAAAAAGCGTTTCTAGATGGTAGTTTAAATAGCCTTGCACTTTGGACGCTCGATCGTACATCAAACCAGCAAAAAATTACTCCTCAGAATCAGATAGAGTCCCAGTTAATGCAAACTTGGCAACGAGTTTTAGGCGTGTCATCTATCAGCACCAAAGATAACTTCTTTGAATTGGGGGGAGATTCGCTCAAAACGGCGATCGTAGTGGCTGAAATCGAACAGGTCTTTGGTCAAAGTATTCCTTTAGCGAGTTTGGCTGAAGCTTCCACTATTGAGCAACTAGCCGCTCTTCTCATGCAACGTGACAGGAAAGGGACGTTCACATCACTCGTTCCGATTAATCTCAATGGTAGCAAACGACCTTTTTTCTACATACATGGACTTCCAGGTTACAACTTAGATGTTCAATCAGCATTAGCACGTTACATCGATCGCCCCTTCTATGGGATACAAGCTGTAGGGATAGATGGTCAAAGTTCTCCGTACACTCACATGAAAGATGTAGTGGCTCATTATATTCAAGAGCTTCAGATTGTTCAGCCTGAAGGTCCCTATCTTCTGGGAGGTGTTTGTATTGGAGGTAATATTGCCTTTGAGATGGCTCAAGAACTTAGAAAGCGTGGTCAGAAGGTCTTGCTAGTGGTGATGGTCGATAGCCCAAATCCATTCACCGCAGAAGAAGGAAAAATAAAGTTACCCAATTGGTATCCACAACCACATCTGGGAGCAGAGCTAATCAACAAAGGGTTGAGTGCTAACCAAGTGGAGAACCTTTTTAGAGTTTGGAACGCTAACATTCAGGTTATCGCTGATCACAGACCACAGGCATATGAAGACTGCGTTGTTTACTTTTCAGCTCAGGAAAAGGTGATGGAGAAACATCGCTTCGATCCGATGCAACTTAATGGCTGGAATAATTTGGTAGCAGATGGGATCGAATTTTGTGAAGTTTCAGGCAGTCATCTGACCATGCATTTTGAACCCCACGTTCGAGAATTGGGAGAAAAGCTAAGTGCTTGCTTAGATCAGGCTGATTATGAAGCAGTCAGTAAGCACGATTCAACTGATCTAAGCTATAAACAATTTGAGAAATCTTAGCATCATTGGTAGGCAACTAAGAGGCAGCGATCGCTCCCTAAAACGTCTCGGCAACTAGATCACCGATGGAAGGCTATAATTAGCTCAGAAAACTAGACTTGGCAGGGGTAAAAATGGTTGCACTTCTGGGTAAGTCATCCTCACTGATGCATGAGATCCGGATGGAAAAAGTGGGTGACTGGAATCTGTTTAAGTTCAGTGAGCCTCTTCAGCTTCGGATGGAAACTCTTTTAGAGAAGAAGAAGGCTGATGAGCTAACTCTGAATGAGATTGCCGAACTGGATGCGATCGGCGAGTTAGATCGTATTTTTAGTCACATTAATGCCATGATTGCTGCTCAAAATGCGCATTAGTGATGCCGTCAGACAGGCTGTTCGGGAACGGGCAAAGTATTTGTACATCAACCAAGTCACAATCGCCGCGCTCTCCAAAATGACACACGCTTCTCTTTCCTCAAAGTACCAATGGTTGCTTTCCCGCTATCAAAAAGAGGAGCGATCGCTTTCCTGGAATACGGAAGAGACTTTAGTTTGGACTAATCAACCTATAAGCTGAAGGACAGGTACACGACTTTACGCTGCTTGAGGTTGCTTTTGGACTAGTTTGCCGATTTATTAAGGGTTTAGTTGCAAAGGCAGTTCTGCTCAAACCCTTCAATAATTCCTGTGGTCTACTTCCTTAGTAGTGCAGAAAAGTCTTGGAAGTAAATCTAACGAGAGTCTCAAATGAGATAAAGAGAGATGTGCAAGCACTTTTTTAGCAAAAGTACGCATCACTATGCACAATCAACCATTAATGCTCAAGAGCATTAATGGTTGATCATTATAGGGATTGCTTGAGTATAAAATATACCGAGAAATATGGTGGCGCATTTTCAGCTTCCGAGGTTTGGCCCTGGTAATTTAGTGTTATTGGTTGGTTGGTATCTATCACAGGCCAATCTTTCCCATCAGCATTTCGTGTCTTATAATCCACTGATGCATGCTTCACCTCGAAACCATGGGTATGGGTTTTTGAGCCTCCAGTTTTACCAACGGCGTTTTCTTCGTCAACACCTCGTGGAATTAATCCGGACAAGTTTGGTGTGCCATTTGTTCCATCACATATCTCCCACCCAAGAGGTACATTACGGGCGCTCCCTGACCACATGATTATTGCTCCAACTGGAAAATTAACTGAATTTACGTTTTGGTCTTGTGAAAGTGCCATAATTTTTGTCCGTTTCATTATTAGATTACTCGTTGCTATACTTCTAACATTCGCTCAAGGGGAAATACCCTCAGTGGTATCACTTATCTTTGAGTAAAGAAATATAAAGCCTTTAAGTTGATTGAAGAATGATCGCTACGTATACTTAGAAGTTCGATGTGGGTGCGGAACGTCGAGTATGAAGTCAACTGCAACACTCACTCCTTGCCCATCTGCCACCTCAGTTTCGCGAATTGAGGTAAATTTGTGGTAGCGATTAATCTAGGGAAACGGGAGCTTGATGCAGTAAAGGCTGAAACAACTCTCTTTAGAGCATCTTTTAAATCAGCAAGCTGAATACATCAGGTTTAAGCTAAAGCGCCAAGTCGCGTGTTCTTAGATTGAAGAGAAAATTATTTTATGCATAGCACACACCAGCAACTTGAAGAGAAAGGATATGCAGTTACTGATTTTCTTAGTGAAGATCAAGTGCAAAACCTTTTAAGCTTTTACCAGAAATATCCTCTCCCTAGAGACTCAACTACTGATGCCCCGTATTTGTACCGAAGTGAAATTAGCGCGGATATATCTTACCGTCAGCTAGTAACTCAAGAGATCAAAAAAATATTTACCTCTAATATAGAAGCTTTATTTCCTGGCTATAGAATTGTTTACTGTAACTTTATTAGTAAAGCGCCAAATTCTCCATCTGTATCCATACATCAAGATCCATCTGTAGTGGATGAAACCTCACAGAAATCTTTTATTATCTGGTGTCCGCTTATAGATGTGAACGAGCAGACTGGTTGCCTTCAAGTTGTTAGCAAAAGTCATCTAATTACTTCAAACCCAAGACCTCGTTTTGTTTATGCAGGCTCGTCTTGTAGTCAAGATGTTGTGTCGCTGATGCAGGATAATTATTTAACCACTGTTCCAATGAAAGCAGGACAAGCACTAATATTTGATGGGCGATCCTTTCATGGCTCTTCCCCTAACTTATCTACTAGCGAAAGAGTCGTAGCTAATTGCCACATAGCTCCTAAAAACAGTTCCATTCATTTTTGTTATCGAGAGTCACAAACTTCTGAAAAATTAGAAATATTTGAAGTAGATGACGCATTCTACGATAGCTACGTTAGAGGTCAAAAGCCAGAATATATTAAAAGTTTAGGTGTTTTTGATTATGAAGTCGAACCACTAATACCAGAACAACTTGTGGAGTTTATGAATGCTCCAGAACTTAAAGCAAGTAAAGAAACTGGAATCCGGGAAAGGCTTTTATCACTTTTTAACTTACTTCGAGGAAGTGAGTGGTGGTTCTACAAAATTCCACCCCTGCTGGCAATTGCTTATGCCGAAATCCTGCTCCAAACTCCTCCACCTCAAAAGGCATTAGTAACGCTACTGGCTCTCCTGGCATCCATGTTCTTCGTTGCCGCCTACGGTCACGTTATCAACGATATTTTTGACATTGAGGTAGATCGACGAGCAGACAAGCCAAATAGAATGGCGGTTCTTTCAATCTCACAGCGTCTTTTACTGTGTATCAGCTTGGCAGTGGCAGGGCTAGTCCCCTGGCTTTTGACTGGCTTTAGCACCCAATCAGCACTCTTACTGGCTGGCATCTACACGTTATTAACCATTTATTCTGCTCCTCCCCTACGACTGAAGGAACGGGGATTCTGGGGAGTGATGACCGATGCCGCCGCCGTCCATGCAGTACCCACTTTGTTTATCGCTACCGTATTGTCTCAAATCACTAATCTGCCTCAGCCAGAAAGCGTCACCTTAGCCACTGTCGCCACTCTCTGGGCAGCTTTAGTCGGCATTAGAGGCATTGTCTTACATCAAATCTGGGATCGAGAAAATGATGTCGCCTCTGGTGTAAACACACTCGTCGTAAGAATTGGTATAGAGCCAGCGCGATCGTGGCTCTCTTTCCTCATCTTTCCCTGCGAGATACTGCTGCTGGGTCTACTGATGTTCGTCATCTCCCAATTTGCACCCCCCTTAGGCGGAGTGTTTGCTGTTTATATCATCTTGAGGGGCATCAATACTCACCTCACCTCGCCCCCTGTCTTCGATCCCGCACCTGCTCAGAGAGCCTATGTACCAGCCCACGATTTCTATGAAGCATGGTTGCCCTTAACCTTGCTGGTTTTGTTATCTATTCGAGAAGCAACATTTATTCCCTTACTGGCATTCCATGTCGTTCTTTTCTACCCAGCCATAGTGAAAAGATTGGTTGAATTTAACCCACTTTTACTTGCAGGACGGAAGGCGATGACAACCCTGATAAGCTCAGTGCGACATCAGCCTGTCAGAGCAATAGACAGTCGGCAGTTAGCCAAACCTGAAGTGCCTACTGAAACATTTAGCGAATCACCCTCCAATGAATTAGAACGCAGTATTGCAAAAGCTGTAGATTTTTTGGCTCAGAGCCAATTGGCTGATGGAGAGTTTGGAATAGAATTTCAGCAAAAATATGGAGTTTTATTTAGTCAAGATAAAAACCAATCTGATTCCACAGAAAAAATTGTTTTTGATAGCTCTCCCTTCGCCACATCACTGATTCTGTATGCTTTAGGTTCTCTAAAGCATGAACCTAAAGTTCAACGCATGATAAAAGAAGGATTAAACTTTTTGTTGGAGGAAATGGAACCCGGTGGCTTATGGCGATACTGGTCTTCAAAGAATCAGAATCACACCATGATTCCTCCCGATTTAGATGATATTTGTTGCGCTTCTCATATTCTAAGAACGCATAACCTTTTACCTGTTAAAAATAAGAGGATTATCCTGGCAAATAGGAACCGGCAAGGACTGTTCTATACCTGGCTTCTACCCAGATCGTTCACAAGCATTACTCTAAACTTACTTACATCACAAAAAGCTTTATCCCACTCAAACGAGATCTGGAAACTTACCGAAAAAGATGACATTTGCTGTGTAGTTAATGCGAACGTTCTCTTATATCTGGGAGAAACTGCACAAACTCAAAAAACAATCCAACACCTAATCAACCTAGTTCTGAGAGACGAAGAGGACAATAGCTTATCGTTTTATAACCATAAGTTAAGCTTCTACTATATGCTCTCTAGAGCATATTCCAATGGAGTCAACTCACTTAAAGATGTAAGAATCTCCTTAATCAGTAAGACGTTGAGCCTACAGGAAGTAGATGGTTCTTTTGGTGATGAGTTATTAACAGCATTAGCAGTGTGTACATTGCTGAATTTTGACTGCTACTGTCCAGCATTAGATAAAGCAATTGATTTTTTGCTCAAAACACAACAATTGGATGGTTCTTGGAAAACCATTCCTATGTATGGTGGTCAGCTAGACAAAGCATTATTTGGCTCAGCCGAGTTAACAACTGCCTTTTGCTTGGAGGCTTTGACCAGGTATCGCTTGTTAGACGGAGTAGGAAAGTTGCAACAAGATCGAGTAGAATTACCGCAGGTGCAAGCCCAATTTCAACAAACAGAGCAAGAGTTAGCTCAGTCTCAGTCTCAATTGCACACCACGCAAACTGAATTGACACAAGCTCAATCTGAACTACAGACTTCTAAAACAGAATTAGCGCGGTTAAAATCTTACCTGCACCAAACTCAGGGAACATTGGGTTTAATCGACTATTACCGTCATGCCATCGCTACCAATCCGGACGACCTTCAACTTTACTATCAGGCACTCGAAATCCAACCTGATGATGCCCAGTTCCACTTGCAGTTAGGCAATACCTTGGTTAAGCAGGGGCAGATTAATGAAGCGATCTCTCGTTATCAAACCGCCCTCCAATTCCATCCAGATAACTTTGAGATTCACTTGGAATTAGGAAAGGCTTTGGAGAAAGAGAAGCGATGGGATGAGGCGATCGCGGCTTATCGACGAGCGATCGACCTGAATCCCAATCACTCCTTAGCTCATCAACACTTAGGAGATGCTCTAGCCGAACGAGGTCAGCTTCACGAAGCCAGTGTGTCTTACCGTCGTTCTTTGCAGGTTCAATCCAGAATCTCCTGAATGTCGGTATTGGTGTCATTTCCAGGCATGGGCAGCGATCTGATGTAAATCGGGATAGTGGAGTCACCAGAACAGCATGGAGACCTACGTATCCGGCTCCCCCCGTCACCAAAATGGTTGGTTGATTGAACGCCACTATTGGGACTCCTCATCAGGCAATGAGCCAGGAATAACTTGAACTTGGCACTCTCCCGGTAAATTACAGATACCAAAGTGGGAATGTTCATTATTGCTGTAATGCTGTTTAACGTAGAACGTGCCTACTTTTTCATGGACATCGCAAATCTTCATCTGTTTATACACTTCAGCCTGCGGAAGCTCATTGAGTTGTGCATAGATATCTGACTGCATCGTGACTAATGCAAAACCAAGCACATACTGACCCGGTGCAATACTGAGGTCAATGCTTCGGCAGAAGCGGATAGAGTCATCTTGATTGACTGAATGGGGCACGATCGCGCCCTGTTGATGAGACCCTTTGCAATGAACGATGACATTGAATTTGTTCGTAATCATTACAGAAATGAGCGGCACCTCAATACTTTTTTTCATCAGGAACTCACAACAAAGGTAAGCAAGTTCTCCTTGCTGAAAGATCATGGTGAACTGCCCTTGCTCATTGCAGATCGCATAGCGAACCAATTGAGCTTCCTTGGCATCTGGTGAGTCAACCGCAATAAAATTTTCATCCGTCGCCCAGAAAAACTCTTTCGATTTCTCGCTTGTCGTTATTAACGGTTTTGCTGGAGCGGAAACTTTAGAAGCAGGATCGAGATGACCTGTTCTCAGTCGATGGAATTCAATAATCGCTGCTCTTGGTTCTCCTTGGAAAAGCTTTTGTCCCTGATGCAGCAGAATCGCCTCGTTGCAATATTGCTGCACCGCATCCAGGGCGTGCGTCACAAAAATAATTGTCACCTGTCGCTTAATCAGTTCCTCAAGACGGGCATAGCATTTCTGCTGAAAGAAGATGTCGCCGACTGCCAGCACTTCATCCAGGATCAAGACATCGCACTCTAGAAAGGCAAATAGGGAAAAGGCGAGTCTGGCTTTCATGCCGGAGGAGTAGAGTTTCATGGGGCGATCGAAAAACTCGCCCAACTCCGAAAACGCCTCAATCTCTGGCAATCGACTTTGCACAAAACCCGGTGGAAAGCCCAGCAGTTCGGCACTGTAAATTGCGTTTGCCCTTCCGCTCAGTTCAAAGTTAAAATCCGTGCCCAATTCCAGCAGGGAAAGCACTTTGCCATCCAAGCGATAGCTGCCCTCGGTCGGTTTCAGAACTCCGGTGATGATCTTCAACAACGTGCTTTTTCCCGCCCCGTTCTCGCCCATGATGCCCAAGAACTCACCCCGGCGCACTTCAAACGACACGTTCCTCAGCGACCAGAAGGGTTGATGATATTGCTGTCTGGGACTGATCCATTCCCGCGCCCGATCCCAGGGGTTGCGGTAGATCTTGAAGCACTTGCCCAGATTCTCGACTTGCAGCACCACATCGCTCATATTACGTCTCGCACATCGTCTTGCAGGGTTTCATTCACCATCATGCCTAACCAGAGAAAGACGGTGATCCAGGCTGTCATAATTAGCCAAGTCTGAATGCTTGGCAGGCGGTTCTCTAAGATGATGTAGCGAATAGAATGGATGAACGCATAGGGCGGATTGAGGTAGAGCCACGGCTGAATTGATTGTGGAATTACCGTATCAGGATAGAAGATCGGCATTGTCCAACTCCACAAGGGGATGAGAAACTGGAGAATTTGCCGGATGTCAGGAAATAAAGTTTGCAGGTTCGCCAAAATTAATGCCATGCCAAAGCCTAACCCATGCAGCAGGATTGCCAGCAGCGGTAACAGTAAGATTCCCAAACCCAGTTGTCCGCCAAATAGGGCACTCAGCGGCAGTAGCAGCACAAAGTAAATGAAGAGCAGTAGTAAAGACGTAACAGCACCCTTCGCCACGAAGATCTCAGGCGGAATGGCTAATCGTTTCAAGTAGGTAGCATTTTGGGTAAAGGCATTGCCGCCTTGAGCGATCGCATCCGAAAAGGTGCGCCAGGGCAACAATCCGCTGGTGAGATAGAGGACGTAGGAGTACCCTTGTGTCTGCCGCGAAATTAATAGTGAGAATACGATCGTGTAAATAATAATTTCGCAGACTGGGTGAATCAGATTCCAAAAAATGCCAATGCCGGTGCCTGCATAGCGGAATTGCAGTTCATTCCAAGCGTTGTAGCAGATGTAACGGCGGTATTGATACAGATGATGAAATAACAAGGATTGCGGCATCGGTTAGGATTTGGACACGAAAGTTTGGACTGTTGAGGGATGTTTAATCCTGTGCAAGGTGCATGACTCTCGTATAGTATCGGAAAGGCTTATTGTTAAGCTGGTTTTATTCAATCGCGATCGCATGTCCACAATCCCCCCCTTTGCCAGCGTCAGTGAGTTTATCAGCGTTTTACAGGCGAGGCAATGGACGTTTAGCGCTGCGGTAGAGCCAGCCATACCCGTCGTTTCGATTATTTCCTCCTTCTTTAATGCTCATCAATATTTTGAGGAAACTTACCAATCGGTCATCAACCAAACCTTCCAAAACTTTGAGTGGCTGATTGTGGAAGACTGTTCCACTGACCCAGACGCGATCGCCCTGTTTCAATCGTTGCCAGCTAGGTCTACAAAAATCAAACCGCTGCACCATGACGTTAACAAAGGTTTGTCCGCTGGCAGAAACACCGCGATCGCCAATGCTCAGGGCAAGTACCTTTTCTTCATTGACTTAGACGACCTGATTGATCCGATCTATATCGAAAAGTGTGTCCTGTTTCTGGAAACCCATCCAGACTTCTCCCTGGTTAATTCCTACTCCGTTGGCTTTCAAGATCAGGACTATTGGTGGCATCATGGCTTCGCTCAGCCTAGACGGTTTATTCAGCAAAACTGGGTTACAGGGCGATTGCTGTATCGCAAAGCAGATTTTGACAAGCTCGGCGGATTTGATCCAAACTTGAGCACCTATGCCGATTGGGAACGCTGGCTCAAGGCGATCGTGCATGGGCAAAAGGGCTGGACAATTCCTGAATACCTAGATTGCTACCGCCGCACCGATACGGGGATGCTGGCAACTACAATCAAAAATCCGACCGAAAATCAGCGAGAAATCAATACGATTCAATCGCGCTATCAACCCTTCTTTGACAATAACCATCTGAGTGACATTCATCTAGAAAGAAACCACTTTAATTCCCAGCCATTCCGCTCTAAAATTGCGGTCAAGAATCCACTCAAGCATCACGGTGACAACCCACGCATTCTGTGCTTGTTTCCCCAGTTAGAGTTCGGTGGATCAACACGATTCAACTTAGACTTGCTGACGCTCCTATCCAAGCGCGGCTATGACTTGACGATCGCCACTACGCTGGCATCCCACAACGACTGGCATCAATACTTCTATCGCATCACGCCCGACATCTTCCATTTATTCAATATTTTAGACCCCTATCAATGGCTTAGCTTTACTCGATATATCCTGGAATCACGCCAAATAGATCTAGTTCTACTCTCAAACTCCTACATCGCCTATTACTTCCTGCCTATCCTCAGGCACGAGTTTCCCGATGTCTCATTTGTTGACTTCACGCACACGGGTGATCCAGGTTGGCGCGGCATTGGCTATCCCAGAGTTGCCTGTCAGTTCCGCCATCTATTGGATCGCCAGGTTGTCACCTCAAACGCATTGGCAACTATCTATCAGGAGATCAATCCAGCCGCTTTAGCCAAGCTGAAGGTCTGCTACACCAACATCGACACGAACGAGTGGATGCATGATGCGGATAAACGGCAACAGCTTCGAGCCAAACTCAACATTGCCGAACCTTCAATCGTGCTGCTATTTCCGGCACGGCTAGTCGAGCAAAAGCGCCCGTTGTTTCTAGTCGATATCGTCAAAGCATTGACTCAATTCGGTTTATCGATCTGCGTCATTGTGGTCGGCGATGGTCATCTACGCTCCGAGATGGAAGCGAAGGTCAACAGGCTGGGTTTGAATTCCAACTTTCGGATTTTGCATCGGGCGGAACCCACGGACATGGTGGACTACTATTCCGCATCTGACATTTTGTTGCTGCCCTCCGCCTATGAAGGCATCTCGCTGTCTCTATTTGAAGCGATGGCAATGCAGCTTCCGGTGGTCGCCTCAGATGTGGTGGGACAGGCAGAGTTAGTGACTCCTGAAACGGGATTTTTGATAGCAAAAGGCGAAGCAGACGATATTGAGGTGCAGGCATATTTGCAGGTGTTGTTGCCCCTGATCCAAAATCAATCGCTCCGTCAACAAGTGGGCGATCGCGCTCGTCAACGGGTGATGGAGTCCTTTAGTTTGACCGACATGGCGGATCAAATGGAAACCATCTTTGCCGAAGCGATCGCCCTCTGCCAGACACAACCTAAACCGACTGTAGACCTGGCGATCTCGGAAGAAATGCTGCTGATGGCGATCGAATATACGCAACAAGAGCAAACCATCGGCACTCTCTGGTGCGATCGCAACGAACTCGCCCGTCAAAATCAAGCGATGAAAACCTCTAAGCTTTGGCAATTGAGACGGCAGTGGTTCAGGCTCAAGCGTTGGCTGCGATTGACTCAAGAGGAGGAACTTTAGCGATTCAAATAAAGCGCGACTTTTTTCAACATCAGCAATCAATTTTTTGTCTTAAAACCGTTAACAGAAGATGTTGAGTCATTTAGAAAATCTTATTTCTTATTATCAAAAAGCACTAATTATCAAGCCTGATAGTGCTTTTGTTAATAGTAGTATTGGAGATTTATATGTGGCTCAGCAAAAGTTTGAAGAGGCAGTTTATTACTACATTAAATCGATTCAGTTCGCTCCAAACTATAGCCATGCCTATTACTGGTTGAAGTACGCTTTACTAAACCTCAACTGGTTTAGTAAAAAAAATAACACCAGCATCATAGAAGAAGGAGTCTTGACATTACGTCAAGTTGTAAAGAGTCAACCAGATTTTCTTTTCGCCAATGTTGTTTTAGGCGTTTTACTAGAGCATCAAGGGAAAACTGATGAAGCGATCGCCTGTTATCAAACGGCTAGTTACAGTCAAACTCTATCGCTATACCCACAGGTAACAAAGGAATTTTGGAATCACGGTCAATATAGACAACCAGACTTTCTCATTATTGGTTTTCGCAAGTGTGGAACAACGTCTCTTTATGCTTATTTGGCATCCCATCCAAAAATTTTACCTGCTGTAACTAAAGAAATTCAATACTTCACCTACTCTACTACAAAGGATATTGAATATTACTTAGCGCATTTTCCATGCATTACGGATGCTAATTACATGACAGGTGAGGCATCTCCTTCCTACATTATGTTTCCTGGTATAGCTCAAAAGATTGCTAGCTGGTTTCCAAATATAAAATTAATTATTCTCTTAAGAAATCCGATAGAGCGTGCGATTTCCTCTTATTATTACCGATCCAAATATTTGAGATATGACCCTAAACAGGTAGAAGATATGATTACTCAATCTATCGAAAAAGTACCCTACGCCTTAGATAAACTTGTTCCTCTTCTAAAGCTCAAGGTTGAACCCGCAGAGCTTATTAAGAATATTTTGAAGAATGACTTGCTGTTTTCTGATGCAAATCAGATTTTGTTTAATTTGATGGACAGCTTCTACATTTACTACATAAAAGAATGGTTGAACGTTTTTCCTCGAAATCAACTTTTAATCATGAAAAGTGAGGATTTATTCAGCAACCCATCAGGGAGTATGAGAAAAGTCTATGAGTTCCTGGGTTTATCAGATCATCCTCTGCTAGAGTATGACAATTTCAACTCAAATTCTTACTCACCTATTTCTAGTCATTCTAGACAACGGTTAATAGATCTATATTATCCTTATAATCAACAGCTAGAAGAGTATTTAGGTATGAAGTTTAATTGGACGTGATCGTTAGAGCATGTTACTCCAACCGAATTCTACATCTAAATATTCTTCCAGTTCCTGATTATGGATATAGAAGAAGTCAAACAAAGTTTCTCGTAAGAGATAGTCAGCGTCTGGATATGATCCCAGATTCATCTTTGAATAACTGATTAAATCACAATCAGGTAAACCTAGAAATTTGAAAACTCTGCTTAAAGTTGCAGAGGGTGCGTTATAGAGATCATGGCTATTCAAAATTAGAAATTGCTCTTTAGAAAAAAGGGACATCCACTTTTTTAAGAAAGGTAGATAAAGGCTAAACCAAAGATAGCCCTGCTCAGTTTTCCAGTAAGTCTCACTGACTTGATCAAGATTCTCAGCATCTTTTAAGATAGATAGTTCAGAAGTAATCGCTTCCTTTAAAGAACGATGCTCCAATCCCATTTTTAAGTGCATGTAATATTGAGAAATCGTTCTAGCCACTGGCTCTCTGAGAATAGCCATTAATTTGATGTGTGGAAAATATTGGAATACACGCTCTTCTACTCCAATTGTCCCTAAATACCAGGGTGTTGCTTCCCCCGTTAAAAACCTCTCCCGCCTGAACGAAGGTGGAGGGAATTGAGCTAGATACCAATCTAAACCATACTCATAATGCTCATTAAAGAATAATATTTCTTTGTTGTGTGGATTAATAATTTGTGGGTGTTGCGACAAATAGTGGAAGAGAGAGGTTGTTCCTGCTTTTCCTGTACCCACTACTAAATAATCGATGTGTGTTCGCTCTTGCTCTAAACGTTTTTCGGCTCTTGTCGGGTTATTCGATTTTAACCAAGCCTTCTTGTAAGCAGTAGTTGCTTCAGGCAGTTTATTTAGCTTTGTTAAGGTATCTCCTAATATTGCATAAGCGATACAATGAATTTCGGGAACTTTTATGGCTTGAAAATATAGATTAGCGATTAACTCTGGGTTGTCAATTTTAGGAAGAATGAAATGCTGAATTATGAAATGAGGAAAGTTCAAGCTTGGTTCCAAAGCAATCGCTGTAAAGCATGATTGGATTGCATCATTCCACAATCCTTGCTCTGCAAGCTTATTTCCTAGAATGACAGCATCTTTCCACGTCTCAACTTTATGCTTACTTTTCACCTCTTTTGGAGTTTGCAAAACTAATACCGCGATCGCCTCTTCTACCATTATTACTGTTGGTAAGGCTTCTGATAGATAGCTAGTTTCATCTTCATTAAAACCTAATCTTGTAGAGACTTTATTTAGAACCTCAAGAATCAACGTCGAATTTGGTTGCTTTTGTAATGCTTGCTGACATATCTCAAGAGTTTTCTCCAGATTGCCTTGCTGATAATAAAGTTCAGCCAAGTAACTATAAGTGAGGCTATTATGCGAATTGATCAACAATGCTTTCTGATAATGCTCAATTAATTTAACTAGTTGCTTATCACTAGACATATTTTTCTTGAAAGTGCATGATCTCTTTAGAAACCTCAAGGGCTTTTCCTTGATGATTTCTAGATGATAGACTACGAAGTTCACATTTCTAAAACATGACTAATGAGCGTCTTTTGCAGCAGAGTGGTGTGATTTTATGGCTAACCGGACTTAGTGGCGCAGGCAAGACGACTATCGCTCAGCACCTAGAGCATAAACTACAAGAACGCGATCGCCCAGTGGAACTGCTAGATGGGGATGTAATCCGCCAAAATCTCTCGAAAGGGTTAGGCTTTAGCCGCGAAGACCGCGATACGAATGTGCGTCGCGTGGGTTACGTCGCCAACCTCCTTAGTCGCAATGGGGTTATTGTCATCGTCTCCCTCATCAGTCCCTACCGTTCTGTCCGAGATGAGTTACGCTCTACCCTCAACAACTTTGTCGAGGTTTACATCAACGCACCTCTAGAGGTTTGTGAAGCTAGAGATGTGAAAGGGTTATACGCCAAAGCGCGATCGGGTCAGATCAAATCTTTTACAGGCATTGATGATCCCTACGAAGCACCGCTCACCCCTAACATCACTTGTCACAGTGCCGCAGAGACAGTGGATGAGAGCGTTGCCAAGATTATGACTTGGTTGGAGAGTGCAGGGTATTTGCGAGAGACGGCAACCCATGATTTGCTCAAAGGATATTAATCACTTCCACCCACATCACTAATAAGAGATGAGTGAAAACCTTGGCTCTATTTCCGATTCTAAAGCTCGATCGCTCAAACATCTGGGTCAAGGATCTGAATCTACTGCTGCTTTTACCCGCGAGATCGAACTCGTAGAAGACCTGCTATCCATCAGTTTTTGTCCTATCGTTCTCTTAGCGTCTAACGGCACCCTTAAACTGGCATTAACACTGCCATGAAATCCAAATTTGTTCAGTTTCATAGAACGCTCCGCGCTGCTCTATCGAAAATCCTCCAAGCAACAACGTCAACCAAAGTTGAACGAGTGGCATCCCCATCGCCTGCTGAAGCTGAACTAATGAAATTGTTGAAGTCTGGTGTTCCTCCATCCATTGAGCGATCGCTCCGACCCAACTTGAAATATCTTCATCATGAGCAATTTCCATCGCCTGATTAAATGCCTCCACTTCCGTCAATCCTGGATGTTGTCGCATCTGCTCATCTAACACTTGCAGCACGGCGGCTCGATCTAGTTCACCCACAATAGAACCAAGCTCATCATTTAGATGCTGGCTTTCTGGAGCCTTTCTTGGCGAACTCGCCAGCGGCTCGATGAACTGCTCAAAATCCACCTCCATTGTTTGGCGCACATACTGATCAAAAACATCCTTTGGCAGCAACACGCCGCGCTCTGCAACTGTCTCCAGATCCTCAAATGCCAACTCTGCAAACTGAGTAAACTGCAACACAATCTGGGAGATGCCCTCAGCCGCTACCTCTAATGCTTGACTAGGAAGCAAGTCATGCTGTTGCACTCTTAGATCTAACTCCTGCCACAGCGGCTCAAGATCTAACGTGATTTTAGGCTCTTGCTCCTCCTCGATCGCCTGCTCTGAATCCATCAAAAAAGGTAAGCACGACTCTAGCGGCAGTTCCACCCACCTAGCAAACCAGCGAATCCGGTAGCGCGATTCCAGCAACGCCAAAACTTGTCCCAGGTAGGTATGAATCTGAGATGGCATCAACCCACGACAATCGAGCAATGGCGTACCGCTCTCTGGCGTTGATCCTTTCCACACTTCGGTCTTAATCGCCATCACAGCATACGTTTCCGATTCACGATAAACCTTTAACACTGCCGAGTAGCAGTCAGTGACACCGGGCACATCGACCTGAAGTTCTCGATGACGCGGCGATCGCTTCTTTAAGTTTTCTGGTTGCTCCCAGGATCGCGGTAACTGTTGCACGACACCTGCAAACTTGTGGATGCCATAATCCTGTTGCAGCACAACCAGAATGGCTTCAATGCAAGCATAAATCTGTTTGGGCAATAGCCCTGCGCAGTAAACCGGTTGCACCACTGCCAGTTTAGTTTTTCCTTGCCGCACGATCGCCGCAATCCCATCAATCGGAGCATTGTAGCGAGTCGCTCGATAAACAATCAACTGAGCAGTGGTTTGAGTGTCTGAATGACTAACATCAACTCCCGCTTTTGTCTCATGCCACTTTTGTTTGCGGGTTTGATTACGTTGGTAGTTATGACGCGCATAAGACCGCCGACTGCGACACACCTGACTAACATAGCAGTTGTCGCCCATTGCCCCGTGCAGCGATCGCACCTCTGCTATTGAGAGCAAGGCACAGCGAACACACTTGTCTGGGATTTTCTTGGGCGATCGGGCGGCTGATACCGTCCGTGAATTGTTTTTGCTGCGACCGGGCGGTTGAGCCATCAGGTCAAAGGGGTTAGGGACAAGCATTCTCTTAAGTCACTCATTACTTGAATCCCAGGGTTTAATCAATCGAGAGCACGCAGCGCTTGGGCTTGTGCCTCTGACAGGTTCAAAATTTGAGCCACTTGCTCCAGTTCCATCCCGGTTGCTAGCAGATTTTGAGCGGCTTGCAGCACCTGAGTTTGAACTTGTTCAAATTGCTGCTGGGCTTGTTCTTTTGCCTGCTGTTCCTGTTCAGTATCCGTCAGTAACCAGTTGCCCTGCTTATCACACCAGCGCAACCAGGCAGCGGTCACGCCCTCAAACTCCCCTTGCCAGATGCCCAAGCCAATGTCTAAGTCCTTCAGCCATACTAGCGGGGCTTCTGAATTAAGCGGTTGCTCCTGATACTGTCTACCCTCCAGCTTGAAATAGCGTAAGCGTTGGGTGAAACGGCTGTAAACAAAGTAATAGGGAACCCGCAACTGGGTTTCATACACCTCAAATTTTCCAGGTGGTTTTGCCCGCGTTGCCTGATTATCCCCGCTTAAAACGACAGCGCTAGCAACGGGATTGGTTGATTCACCCTCAGAATCCTCAGCCGTTTCATCATAGAAGCGCCCCAAATCCTCTACTTCCGTACCTGGTGATAAAAACTCAACCACCACAGTGGGGGGATTGCCCTCCTGCCAGATTACGTAGCTGCGGCGCAAATCTCGCTGCTCGTACAATCGAGGCACATCCACCACCAAAAACCAATCCGGGCGCTTATGCCACAGCGGATGCCGCACATTGTAGTAAAGGTTCAGGTCGGAAGCCGTAAAGCAATTCTCCCGACTGTAACCCGATAAACTGAGCGTCCGGCTCAACAGCTGGGGTTGCAGGTCGTGAAATTCATCGGGCAAACCAGGTTCCTCCGGATCTTCACTGGGCAAATCATACATCGTGGGCAACACCTCTTTAGGCGATCTCGGTGGGTCATCCTGCTCAATGTGAATTACACCATCAATTACCGTCAGCTTGCGAGTTGTCGAAACCATTGTCACCTCGACCCAATGAGTTCACAGCCTCAATTCTACCGCCCTTTCAAAGTCCCGCGCTCATTTGCCCTTCCAATTTCGTCTGACAATTACATATTCCAGATAATGGTCATTATCCGGAATATAATGAATGGGAAATCTTGTGTGACTGTAAGGATAAGCTGAGCAGATTGCTCACGTTTTGCTTACACCGGGAACTGCTCATCTTATGCTTACAAACTTAGTTTCTGATACAGCGCCTTTTCAGGCTAATAAGAAGCAGACTTTAAAATACTTGTGAGTGGAAAATAACAGGATGAATACACCTGTAATGCACGACTTGATGGAGTTTTAAGCCTTTCACCCAAATAATCGCGATGTTTGCTCAATTTATGGTTTCAAAACGAACGTTTGCTCAATTTATGGTTTCAAAATATCTAGAGACGGGCGATCTCTTGACGTAGCAATAAGGCTTTCAGCAGCCTACTTGCTCAAATTATGGTTTCAAACCTGCTCAACATATCCTTACAGTCACATCTTGAGTTGCTTGCCCTGAACATCTGTTGAAATCGCGATCGCTCAACAGAACCGGAAGCTTAATAGTCATCCTTCAGCCAATCAAGCTGAACCCGATCTTGCCAATTGAGACCCTAACAGACCCAAAACTTCAGCGAGAACCAGTAAAACTAGAGCACTCGGTTCAGCCGCGCACAGAGTATAAACTCCCATTAAGGGGCTGGCTAAGAAGTAAACCTGATTAATAGCTCTTCTTGTGAGAGTTGTAGGAGCAGCGGGGTGTACTCTTCAGGAGGTAAGACTAAGATTTGAGCAATCAGGGCAGACAGGGATTCGTCGAGTTCCCCGAAGCGGACTTTGAGCAGATTTTCTATAACCTTCCGTTCGCCCCGTTTTTCACCTTGGCGCTGTGTTTCCTGTTCCCATTCTAAATACGCTTGCGATAGGGTCATAAGCAATTGCTCATCCTCAGAGGTTTGGGTACCAGTCAGTTCAATGGTAACTTTCCATGCCATCAGCATTTGTAATGTTTTAGAACGCCGAAAATCCGTTGCTGGTAGCGCCAACACTTCAGAGATCGCTTACCGTTGTGTTTCGTCCCGTCCCAAAATTCGCAGCCAAAGAGTTTCCTCGGTTGGGGGGAGTTGGTTGATCGCAACGATAACCGTCTTAAGCGCATTTGCTAAGAAATAGATGCCCGGTAGCCATTGTTCATTTGGAACTGCACTAAAATCATTCAGGACAGGCTTTGAAACATCGGCGGCAAGAACCCAAAGTTTGGGCAACTCCCCTTCCAAAGTCCGGCTCTCTTGACGATTCGCCTGCCGACGTTGGTCTTCATGCACCCAAAATAGCTTCAGCAAACAGGTGCGGACTTCGATGCGGGTCGGCGGATTGTGAAAGGGTTCAATCAGGCAGGGAGTTGTGGCGATTTTACCCAGTAAGCCCAAAGTATCGGAATCAATCGTAGGTTGGAGAGCGGGTTCAAACCAAATATCGACAAACTTCGATTCTCCGGGGACTTCTAAACTCTGTTCGGCTCAACCTAGAGGAGTCAGAAATTCTTTGAGAAATTCTTTTGCTAACTGATCGAAGGGAATTTGAGTCATGGCACAGTTGCTTTGTACTATTTATCTTTACCATGCTTGTAGTCAGTGCCGTTAAGGTTCGAGCCTCCTTTGGAATTGTTCTCACTCCTTCGCATTGATGCCGCTGCCACCCTGGGTAAGGCGCTGCCACATGGGTAGTTGGGTTTCACCGCCGCCCTCAATCCGCTCTAGCGCTGCCATCATCTCAATTCGCACATCAAATTCCACTTCGCGTTCCACTGCATTACGTAGGGCATCGACAACCGTGAAATCGCCCAATTCATTCAAGAATCGAGCCGCTCTCCAACGCATGAGCTTCGAGGAGTCTACTAATGCCTGAGTCATTGTTGGCAGGGCGCGGGTGTCCCCCAAATCGCTTAAGGCATCCCCCGCTGTCCGCCGGACGATCGCGGCTGGATCTGTGAGAACAATCTGAGTCAGCGGTTCAACGGCTGCCGCCATTCCACTGGCACCCAGGAGTGCAGCCGCCCAGCGACGAATCGTGCTCTGTTCGTCAGCGAGGACAGCTACGATCTGAGGCAACGTTTCGGGGGTGACTTCAATCTGTTGGAGTGCTTTGAGTCGATATTTCCAGTTCAAGTGATGCAGATCAGCTAACAGAGATTGCTGTCGGTCGGCGTTATGGACTTGCTTTTTGGTGTCGTTAGACATGACAGCGGCTTCAATCCGAGCCAGTTCGTCATCGTCCATTAGGCTAACAATCTCATCTGCGACCAGTTGCGCGACTGCTTCAGGGGAGCCAGCCGGAGCCTGATAGGGTTCCCACTGCCGCTCTGCCACGTAATTTGCGCCCGTGGCACGAATCGCTCGTTGAAGTGCCTGATTGAATCGCTCTGGTAAAGCCACTCGTGCTTGTTGACCATCGGCAGCGATCGCTCTCACTTGCACTGGAATCCCCCGAAACACCTGAACAGCGACCTCAACGGAACCTAAGTTTGAGCTGTGCGGCTGGCTAGTTGGACTGGCAGTTGGCATTGGCTCCTGGGACTGTGAAACCTGATCTAGAAGCGTTGAGTCAGCATCTTGAGCTACCCCAATAATGCCAGCGGCTTC